>SMXE01000143.1 GCA_004357015.1 Caldithrix sp. | reverse complement strand
TCGTCCGTGAAGCCATAAGTCACCTTGTTCTTGAACCGCGCGGCGTTTTTTGCGATCATGGGGTCGTCCAGATTGGCAAATACGACACCATCGTGCCGGAGGTAATGAAATAGCTCCATTTTGGCTTTGGCAACACCCTTAATATCTTGTAGAAACTCCGTATGTCCATGCCCGATGTTGGTGATCAGGCCGAATTGTGGTTCTGCGATTTCGCAGAGTGCGGTGATTTCCTCAAAATGGTTTGCCCCCATTTCAACAACCAAAAAGTCATGCTTTTCTTCCAGCCCGAAAAGGGTGAGGGGGAGGCCGATATGATTATTGAAATTGCCCACCGTTTTGCAGACCTCTCCCGACAGCGCCAGTACGGCGGCGATCATTTCTTTGGTGGTAGTTTTGCCATTCGTACCCGTGAGCGCAATGACCGGCAGGTCGAATTTCCGCCGGTAGCCGTTAGCGAATGCCTGCAGTGCCCTCAGCGTGTCGTCAACAACGAAGACAGCGTAGCCCTCCAGTCCGGCTTGTGCATCATGCCAGAAACTTTCAGCGACGACAACCGCGGCGGCGCCTTTCTCCAACGCTGCCTGAACAAAGCGGTGCCCGTCTTGATTCTCTCCTTTGAGCGCGAAGTAAACTTCACCTGGTTTGATGGTTCTGGAGTCGATTGAAATTGACGCAATGCCTTTGTCCGGAACCTCGGCGCCGAAAAGCTTTACCGGGTACCGGTCAAGTTTGAGCAAGTCTCTGAAGACGGAATTCATCGGTTTACATCAAACCCCAGGCTAGTTCATGAGCGAGCTTATGGCAAAGGGCGGGCGGCATTCGAGATAGCATCGTGCCCCCACTTTGATTTTGTCCCCTTCTGCAGGTTTCTGGCTGACGACCTTGCCGCTGCCCACGACTTTTACATGCAGTCCCAGAACCGATGCTTTTGCTACGGCGTTGCGCAGCGAGAGCCCCACGAGATCGGGCATGTTAGTGTAGTCTGTCGCGTTCTTTACCGTGCCTACCTGCAGATTGACTCTCCTGTCGCCACCTGCGACAAGACTCTGTTTTTGAACAAGGTCGCCTTCGCCCGTGATTTCGTATTCGACCCCTATTTGATCCAGGAGCCGCTTGGCGTCGTCGATGTGCTTTCCGGTTACGTTCGGAATGGCGCGGTCCACACTTGTGTGCCTGATCGTCGTCGCGCGTCTGCCAACGGGCTCCGGCTGCTTGCGCACCTTCATGATGCGGTCGAGCATCTCCTTCACGGCCGGCGCGGCGACGCTGCCGCCGGAGTGAACCGGCCACGGCTCGTCGATGGCAACATGCACCAACAGCCGGGCGCCCTCTGCAGGACAGAACCCTACGAACGATGCAATGTAGGCTGTTTGCGAATAACCTGCTCCGCCGGCCAGTGGCTTTTGCGCCGTGCCAGTCTTGCCTGCAACGGTAACGTTTTCCATTCTCGCTTGTGTGCCCGTGCCGTCTTCCACGACTTTGACCAACATCTTCATCATTTGTTGTGCGATGTCGGGTGGCATGACTTGTCGGATGACGTGCGGCTTGAATTTATCCACCACGTCGTTCTTGTAGTCCCGAATTTCTTTTATGATCGCGGGCTTCATAAGCATGCCGCCATTGGCCACCGCACCGTAGGCCATGGCCATCTGCAGCGCTGTGACCGCAACTTCATGGCCAAAGGCAATGAAGGGCAGGCTGAGCCTCGACCATTCTGACGGATTCCTCAGAATACCCTTCACTTCACCTGGCAAGCGGATGCCGGTTTTGTTGCCAAATCCGAGGTCGCGAGCAGCGACATAAAACTTCTTTTTGCCGATTTTCATCGCTATCTTGGCAGCGCCAATATTGCTGGAGTGCTGGAACACTTCTTCGAGAGTCAGGCGCCCGTGTTTTTCCGCGTCCTTGATGACTTTTCCAAAAATGGGATACCTGCCTTGCTCACAAAACACTTTTTCCTCCATGCGTATGATGCTGTCGCGCAGGGCCGCCAACATGACCACGATTTTGAAAGTGGAGCCCGGTTCAAAAATGTCAGTGACAGCGCGGATCCGCCAGGCTTCTGCCGCGGATTGGCTAGCGATGTTGGGATCGAAACCAGGCACAGACGCCATTGCCAGAAGCTCGCCGCTGGCTGGGTCCATCACAATCGCTGTTCCACCCTTGGCGTTGTGGCGCCGGACAGTTTTCAACAGCTCCTCCTCCGCGATGGTTTGAATCACCCCATCGATGGTGAGAATCACGGTGCTGCCCAGCCGGGGCGCTTTTTGTCTATTTATAATGGGTCCGGCGTTCTTGCCTCTGGCAGTCCGTTGGTGAAGTCCCCAGCCATCCTTGCCAGCCAACTCATCTTCCAGTTCCAGCTCTATTCCGCTTAGACCCTGCCCGTCGATCCCAACGAATCCAGCCACCTGTGCCATTTTACCCTTGAACGGGTACAGCCGTTCGCTTTTTTCAATAATGCTTACCCCGCGGAGTTGCAGCGCCTGAATCACACTGGCTTTTTCTTCGCTGAGCTTTCGGGAAATCTGTACGTAGTTCCCGCTGCTTCTCAATCTTTCGCGCATAGCTTGCGGTTTATGTCCCAAGAGTGGCGCCAATTTATCGCACAGGTTTTTCAGGTTGCCGGCAGTGACCTTATCCACGCCGATTTCAAACCGCGGAACATTGACGGCCAGTGGCGTGCCGTTCCTATCCAGAATCGGCCCGCGGGCAGCTTCTTTCGTGTAGCGCCGTGTGTATTGTTCAGCGGCCCGCTGAGCGTAAACTTCATGGTGAACGATTTGTACCTGCACCAGGCGTGCAAACAAGGCAGCGACCGCGGCAAAAAGCCAAAACTTGACCAGACCTGTCCGCCAGACACCTCTATTCTTATCCTTTTTCCGAAAGGAAGCGGTTGCCGGTTTAATCGTTCTGCGCTTATTGTTGTGCAATCTCGATAACATTTTCCGGGGCCGCAAACTGTAGGTTCAGTTCCTTTGTCGCGATGCGCTGGATTCTGCTGAAATCAGAAAATGCGATCTCCCGCGTATGCAATTTCTGGTTTTCGGCAGCCAGTTTGGCTTGCTGTATTTCGAGCTGTTCGATTTCTTGTAAAGCCAGATTTGTTTCGACTTTCAACCACACGTACTGAAGCATCAATCCAAGAACTAGGATGAGAAAGATGAAATCCCTCAGTCCGGTCTTCTTTTTCTTCCGCATGAGGATGCCACGGTTCTTGATGACGGGAATTTTTCGATGTCGTGGCATGTTAAAAGATCTCCGCGGCGCGCAGTTTAGCGCCTCTGCTGCGCGGGTTTGCCAGAATTTCGTCCTCAGAAGCACGAACCGGCCGCTTGGTCAGTATTCTGAGGCGGTCGCGTTTATTGCACACACAGACCGGCAGCTCAGGTGGACATTCACAGCGGGAGGCCTCCTGCCGGAAAAAGTTCTTGACGATTCTGTCTTCCAACGAATGATACGAGATCACCACGATACGCCCGCCGCCGGCCAGACAGTCCATGCTTTTTTCCAGCGCGGCGCGCAAGTTGTCCAGCTCTTCGTTGACCGCGATGCGCAGCGCCTGGAAAATCCGCGCCAGGGATTTGATGCGGTGCTGCCGCGATGTGACTCTGCTGACGACGTCAACCAGTTCCCTCGTCGTGGTGATTTCGGCCTTTTCCCGCTGCGCCACGATGGCTTTTGCCACCAACCCTGCCCGTCTTTCTTCGCCATAGGTTCTAAAGATATCGCGCAGTTCCTGCTGCTCACTGTGATTGACGATTTGCAGTGCGCTTAACGCCTGCTCACGGTTCATGCGCATATCGAGTCCACCTTCTGCACTGAAACTGAACCCCCGTTCGGGTATGTCAATCTGATGCGACGAGACGCCGAGGTCCAGCAAAAGCCCGGCAATCTTTTCGGACTGCAGCTCGTCCCTGACTTGGTCCAGATTCTTGAAGTTGCTTTTGACAGCCTGAAACCGGGCGCCGAACCCTGAAAGTCTGCTTTGTGCATATTGCAATGCCTCATCATCCAGATCCAGACCGATCACGCGGCCCTGTTCACTCAGTCTTTCAAGCATGGCTGCGGAATGTCCGCCGCCGCCAACCGTACCGTCAAGGTAGAGTCCGCCCCGATCGTGGATCAGAAAGTCGACGACTTTTTGAGTGAGAACAGGTTCATGAAACATGACCCTACTCTGGGTTAGATTCTAAATTCTTTAAATTCTTCAATCAGAGATTTTTCCTCAGGATTCTGGGCAACACCGGAGTGGGAGTCAGGATTCCACAATTGGATCGTGTCAACAGATCCGATTATCCTCACATTTTTCTTGATTCCTGCGTGCCGGTAGTATTCTGCCGGAATGTTGAGGCGTCCCTGCTTGTCGAGGTTGGCTTCGGTTGTGTTGATGCCCAGCAGCCGCCGCAACCGGTTTGCCGCCGGATTGCTGTGCGGCAACTGGGCAATTTTGTCACCGACTTGAGTTTTCCAGAGTTTGTATGGATAGAGCGTTAAACAATTCTCTTGCTCTTTGGAGATAATTAGATTACTTTCCTCGTGTTGTTGTTCGAGGACTTTTCTGAACTTAGCCGGAATGCTCAGGCGATTGGCGTCATCGATGGAGTAATCGAATGTTCCGAGAAAATAATCCATTGCTCAAATACAAAAATAAGTGAGGACAGGAAAGTCTGACTTTGCCAAACTTCCACATGCTTACCCAAACCTCCCCAATATACTCCGCCACGGCGTTAAAAGTCAAGATAAATTTTGATTTATTAAGGATTTTTCACCTTGGCTCATGGGTGTAAAATATCTTCCGCATTGCACGCAGTTGAGCGTTGAGTAAATAGTGTCTGAACGAAAACTCGTTTCTTTATAAATTTCATTCCCGAATTCTGTAATCGTGAATCCATAAGCTGTTGTTTTTATGGATGCCTGCTAAAAACATGCGGGCATGACAATGGGCAAAGAAGGTGTTTTCGGGCGAATACTAAATTAGGAGGCCGGCAATTAGCGAGAATTATTTTTACAAGAAGGGCGCAGTTGGGTGCCTGCTTCTCCATGGCTTCACCGGCAGCCCGAATGAACTATTGGAGTTGGCAGATTTCCTGGCCGGACACAATGTAACGGTTTCTCTGCCTACGCTGCCGGGCCATGGCACGCACGCCGCGGACCTGTTCAATTATCGCTGGCAGGACTGGTTTGACTGCGTGAAAACGGAGCACCGTCGGCTGGCAAAGGTCTGTGACGAGGTATTCGTCTGCGGCCTCTCGATGGGGGGGACGCTGGCGCTGCACCTGGCGGCGCACAGACCGGTTCAGGGGGTCATCGCGCTGGCGGCAGCGGTGCAGTTCCCGCCGTGGCAAAAGTACGGTGTTCGGCTGGCAAAAAACATAATTAAATTTCGCAGAAAGAAGTCGGGGGAAGATGTGCATGATGGCGTTGCGAAAGCCAAGCTCGGAAGTTACCGGCGCTATCCATACTACGCAGTTGACCAGTTTTTTCAGTTGGTCGAGCACGTTCGGGCCGAACTGCCGGAGATCGAGCAGCCCCTTCTCATCGTTCATTCGCCCGGAGACCACACCGTTGATTTTGAGAATGCGCAAATCATTTTCGATTCGGTCGCTTCAACCCACAAGCGCAAGGTCGAACTGCAGGACTCGTTTCATGTCATCACGGTGGACGTGGAAAAAGAGCTGGTGCAGCAGGAAGTGATCGCGTTTCTCCGGGCGCATTCTGCGTTGCTCAAAAAACCTGCCGTGAAACGCGCGAAACCAAAGCGCAAACCCACCAGCAAGACCTCGAAAAAATCCGCCGGCCGTAGCTAAATATATGCCGCCTGTAGCAAATGGAAAATTGGATGTAGATTTGCGCTGAAAGGCGCTGACAGGGTAGAAGGGTAAGGGTTATAACAATAGCCGGAAATCGGACGCCAGGTAGTTTGCTTATTAAATTGAATGGTCACTTCCTCGCGGGGATTAAGAACAATCGTCCACCTCATTAGTTTTTACTCTCCGAATTATGTTGGCTTATTTAAATAGGAAGGTTCATCTAGAAAGAGTTGCACAATACACTTTGTTACGAGATATAAAGCTTTGGTATTAAATAGATTAGCCTCGTAGTGGCGATATGTTTATAGGTTTTGATGCCCAAAAATTATCTAAGCAACGGGGCGATATATCAATTTCACCCCTATCTGGGGTTTTACGATTTATAAGAAATTGGTTCTATAAATATTTCGCTCCCAAGAAGCTGATCTTATTGCAACTAATTCTTAGATGAACCAATAGGAAAAATCTTGAAGAATACTTTTCAGTTGAATTTTGGCATTACTTGACGGCGGTCTTCGGCAAAGAAAACATTCGATCACCATTATTGTAGTATACATGTATGGAACCGGCAGTATCCTTAAGGAGCAAATCATAGATGCCGTCGGCGTCGACATCCCTCAGACCGACTTCCTGAATACCTGCTGAGGTGCCTGGTAATAGCTTAGCATCTTCCTCTGAAAACTGCGATTTGGTATTATTGAAGAAAACGACGGCATCGGTACTATCGGCACCGACTAATAAATCAATCCAGCCATCGAAATCAAAGTCATAAGGATAAACATAGTTGGGCCTTCTGTTTTTAAAAAGATGGCCGGTATTAATGAGACTGTCGCTCTTACGAAACGACAAATGAGTATTCCCAAAATATCCTGTAACATTGAAATAGATCTCCATTTTGCCATCAAGATTGCCATCATAAAGGATTAAATCCAGTTTGTTATCACTATTCACATCAGCGACAATGCTAAAAGCCGCTTCTGCCGCCTGTTTTGCTGGGAATTTATCGGTTGATATGGGCTTACCTGTCGACATAAAACGCATTTCATCCAACTTGAGACCATCCTTATCAGCAACGTAGCTTTCCAAAACCCACCAATGGCAGTCTCCATCAGGCGAACCAACAGCCACCACCAAATCCAGGTCGCCATCATCGTCCAAATCTGTGGCAGCAATGTGATACCAGGGATGATTAACCGGGTCTGGTTTCACCTCGTTCGGCACAGAACGAAAAAAGCCCTGTGTTAAATCTTTCTCCTCACCTTTCTTAACACTCAGAAGCTTGCCTCCGCGCAATACTTCTATATTATCATCGATCTTGGCTAACCGACCAATAGTGTAAGTGCGTGCTTCAGTGTATTCTGTGGGATAGGGATAAAACGCTTCCACCGGAATCGTAGAAGCGAAACGAAAATCTGGCGGTAAGCTTGTTCGATCCTTTGAGGGTTTTGTCATGGTCGGTGCTAGCACACCAAATTCTCTTCCGTCGAGAACATGTTCGCTACAGCCAAAATAAATCGGGCAGTTGAATTCGATATTGCCTTTTATGATAATAGCGACCGTCCTGCCATAGAAAGTCTTTGCAGTCAAGCCTTCTCGATCAAATAAACGGTTTGATAAGCGTTCAAGCTTGTGCTCATCCGCAAGTCTAAAGTTGAGATCTACATCAACCCGACGACCAAGTTCCGATTGCCCTGGCCTCGATGCATAGAAAAATACGCTATGGCTGCCACTAGTTTGTCTGAATTCAATCGTATCGCCCTCTGCGGCCAATATACGGACAGCTTGGTATTCTCCTATACCCGAACGTTGTCCGCGGTAATACCAGAACTTTCCGGAAGCAGTTACGATATGCCGCTGGGCTTTAACTTGTGAACTAGAGCTGTGATGTTGGGCATTAGCCGGCTCACACAAAGCTCCAATCGAAAACAAGATGAAAATCCCAAGCAGGAGAGTAAGTTGCTTTTTGATTTCTTTCATGACTCAATCTCCATAAAATTAAATTGATAGATTGCAACAAATCATGATCTTGTTTGACTCTAGTAAATTTGCCTCAGCAATCCTCACTTTTGAAGGGATGGTTATTTTTTCAGGACTCTGGTTATCTTGATAGATCAAATCCAGAGGTCACCCAAGTAGGTAGCTACTCCCAAAAGTAGATTAGTTCTTGTGAGCACAAAGTCTCTTCTTATGGTACTTTCAAACTGAGAATCTGTGGACTCGCGCGCGGCAAAATGACGAACAGTCCCCACTCCCCATTCTCAAAGTGGCCTCCGACATGACAGCCGTA
>SMXE01000142.1 GCA_004357015.1 Caldithrix sp. | reverse complement strand
TCTATTCAGTGTGACAATCATTGTTTTGCGAACAATTATGACCAGGCGGCTGCTTGCGATGGCGATCCAGAGCAAACGTGTGTATGAGGAGCCCCAACCATCGGACGGGCAAAGGATTCTGGTAGACCGGCTTTGGCCGAGGGGTCTTTCAAAGGAAGGCGCCCACATCGGCTATTGGGCCAAGCGCGTTGCACCTTCCCACGAGCTGCGGCGCTGGTACCGCCACGAGCCGGATAAATGGCCGGAATTCAGGCGGCGCTACTTTGCCGAGTTGCAGGCGAACCCGGATGGGGTAGCGGAGCTCGTCAGCTATTTGAGCAAAGCGACAGTCACGTTTGTTTTTAGCTCCCGAGAGACAAAACTGAACAACGCTGCAGCTCTAAAGGAGTATGTTACGGCGTATCGTTAGAACTGCCGATCAGTCAGGAGAGGGAAAGTCATGATTCGAAAACTATTTGGGATCTTTTTGGTTGCTTGTTTGGCTATCGTGTTGAGCTGCGGATGCGGCGAGGAAAAGCGTTCAGATGCCACGCAAAAAGAGGAGAGTTCTGTGCAGACACCGCAACAAGATGACGGTAATACCCGGGCATTGGTCGGGACCAAGGTAAGAGACAGAGCTGACTACTACAGCAACGAACCGTCCATGATTATCGACGATTCCAAGACTTATGTGGCCACTGTTCACACGGAAAAGGGCGACATTGTCATGGAACTCGACCCGTTGTACGCACCCCATCACGTCAACAATTTTGTGTTTCTCACCCGGGAGGGGTTTTACGATGGCCTGACGTTTCATCGTGTGGAGCCGAATTTTGTTATTCAAGGCGGCGATCCGTTGGGTGCGGGAAGCGGCGGACCCGGGTACACCATTCCGGCAGAGGTCGGTCTGCTGCATATTCAGGGTGCCGTTGCAATGGCACGCCGGCCGGACCAGGTCAATCCGGAGAGGCGCTCCAGCGGCAGCCAGTTTTACATCACTTTAAAGCCTACACCATTTCTGGACGGCCAGTACTCGGTTTTCGGAAAAATCATCGAGGGATTTGACGTGGTGCAAAAAATTGCGGTCGGGGACAGGATTACACGGGTGGATGTTGAAGAGCGGGAGAGTCAGTAGTTGTAGATAAATAGTGGAGTGCAAATGATTTTCGCACTCCTGATTTGATGCTTGAAGCCTGGGACTTTCAGAATTAATATGCGAATTGGAATAATCGGACTTGAGCAGTCCGGCAAGACATCTTTATTTAGTGCGCTCACCTCCACCTCCGGGGACGAGGCACAGGCTGCAAAAGGAAAACGCGATGCCCATCTGAGCATCGTAAAAGTACCAGACTCTCGTCTCGACCGTCTGCACGAGTTGTATCCGACCGCCAAGAAAACGCAGGCTACAATCGAGTATGTGGACGTAGGCGGTCTCGCGAAAGGCTCTACGCAACGCAAGGGATTTCAGGAACAGTTTCTGGGCAATGTCAGAAGCGTCGATGCGCTCTTGTGCGTGTTACGACTGTTTGAGAACGATCTCGTGCCGCATGCCGAAGGCAGCATCGACCCGGTGCGCGATTGGGTTATCATTGAGGATGAATTCCTCTTCTCTGATTTGGCCATTCTGGACAACCGGATTCAAAGGCTGGAAAAAGAGGTCAAGAAAATCAAGGATGACGCGAAGAAACAGGAATTGGAGCTGCTGAAGCGCTGCTTTTCCACGCTGGAGTCCGAGCAGCCTCTGCGCGAAATTGAGTTCACTGATGAGGATGAGAAAGCTCTGCGCGGCTTTCAGTTTCTGACTGCTAAACCGATTTTGCTGGTCTTGAATATCGGCGAAGATGCCCTCGCCAAGCAGGAAGAGATTCTGGCGCAGTACAAAGAAATGGCTTCGGGCAGGAACAAGGTGCTGGTTTGCCTGTCCGCTAACCTTGAAATGGAGATCGCGCAGTTGCAGGATGAGGATCGGGAAACGTTTCAGAGGGAGATGGGCATCACCGAGCCGGCCCTGAACAAGATGATCCGCTACTCCTACGACCTGCTGGGTCTCATCCCGTTTTTCACAGCCGGCGAGCCTGAGGTGCGCGCCTGGACCATCAGAAAGAACACACGTGCTCAGAACGCTGCCGGCGAAGTTCATTCAGATATCGAGCGCGGGTTCATTCGTGCGGAAGTGGTGGAGTTCGAGAAACTGAGCGAGCTGGGCTCGTTCGCCAAATGCAAAGATGCCGGCGTGCTGCGGCTCGAAGGCAAGGACTACATTGTCAAGGATGGCGATGTCATCACCTACCGATTTAATGTTTAAACTCCGGAGAATCCGTTGAAGATCCGTGTCGCTATTGGGCTAGCCATAAGTGCTGTATTTGTATACCTTGCTTTTAAGGATGTTAATTTTGATGAGATGCTGCACGCGCTGGTCAATGCCAATTACCGCTGGCTTTTCCCTGCAAGTGTTGCCATGCTGCTCAGCCACTGGTTTCGGGCGCTGCGCTGGCGCTTCATTATGGAGCCCATCAAGCCCGTCAAAGTGGGCTCGCTTTTTTCGGCGTTGATGATCGGATACGCCTCCAATAACATTTTTCCGTTGCGGCTGGGAGAATTTCTGCGGGCCTATGCAATCGCAAAATCTCAGAATATCTCCAAGACCTCGGCCTTTGCCACAGTGGTCGTGGACCGGCTGCTCGATATTTTGTCGCTCCTATTGGTGCTGGCGATCACGGTTTTCCTTTATCCGATGCCGCAGAACATCAAGAACTGGGGGTACGCGGTTTCCGTTGCAACGGTGGGGCTAATTGTCTTCATGGTATTCCTGATGGAAAAAACCGATGCCACAGTCAGGTTGCTTGAAAAGATTATGCCAGGCAGAGTGTTCGGGATCGTACAGAAAGTGGTGCGTTCCTTCTTGCAGGGGTTCATGGTGTTCAAGAAGTCGGAGCACTACCTCAGCATTTTGGTACTGTCCCTGGCGGTTTGGTTCCTGTACGCGGTGGTTGTCTATCTATCGTTTTTTGCGTTCAACTTCACAGAAAATTATGGCGTCGGGCTGTACGAAAGCCTGGTAGTGCTGGTCATCATCAGCATTGGCCTGATGATTCCGTCTTCGCCGGGTTTTGTGGGTACTTACCACTGGTTTTGCATGAAAAGTCTTTCACTTTTCGGCATCCCCGAAAGCGAAGCGTTGAGCTTTGCGGTCATCAGCCACGCGCTCAACACCATTCCGTTCACCATTGTCGGGCTGCTCTATTTCTGGAAAGAAAATCTGCATCTCTCAGATGCCGTAAGCGAGAAGGAAGCAGTGAAACAGGCAGCCGGGCCCGAAACGCTGCCCGATTCACCCGACGCCTGAGAGGCACTTCGCCAGCCATGTCTGTGTTAATGCTGTTCATTGATGGCATCGGCATCGGCGAAGCCGACGAAAGCAGAAATCCCTTTGCCCGATTTCCCTCTCCTTTTTTCAGTACCTGCTTTAAGAACGAAATCGATGGTGCACTGCCTTTCAGCGGTCGCCTGACCGCAACAGATGCGACTATGGACATGCCGGGGTTGCCCCAAAGCGCTACTGGCCAGACAGCTTTACTAACCGGCGAGAACGCTGCCAAGGTCATGGGAAGGCACCATCCGGGATTTCCGTCGGTCACCCTGAGACGGTTGCTGTGCGAAAAGAGCATTTTCCTCAAGCTTGAAAAGGGCGGGAAAGTCGCGACGTTCGCAAATGCCTTCACGCCGGAATACTTTGCACCTGCAAATAGCAGACGTATCTCTGCAACGACCTGGTCCGTTAAAGCGTCGAGTTTTCCGTTCCGGATGGTACAGCCGGAACTCTGGCAGGGTCAGGCGCTTTCGCACGATCTCACCAACGAGTTTCTTAACGAATTGGGCGTTCCAGCGCCGGTCCGAACGCCGGAAGCTGCCGCTGAAATTCTGTGCGAAATCCTGCATTCGGTGGACTTCTGTTTATTCGAGTATTTTTTGACGGACCGGATTGGCCATAACCAGGATATGGCCTGGGCCGGACGCGAACTCGACAAGCTAAACCGCTTTCTTGCAACCCTGCTGCCCGCTGTCAGTTTGGGTCAGAACACAGTTATCCTCACAAGCGACCACGGCAATTTTGAAGACTTGAGCGAGCCTACCCACACGCTGAATCCTGTTCCCACCATTGTGTGGGGGCGGCATGCGGCCGCGGCCGCAGGTGGAATCAGCCGGATTGAGGATGTGCAGCGCACTATCTTGAACCTTCTGGATTCCTGAATCAACACGTTTTGCTTCACCCCTCTCCGTCGCAACACATGCGCAATTTGGTCCTGGATTTTTCTTGACATAGCTGATCGTTTTGATTAACTTTAAATGTATAATCTTCCTACAACCATGTGACCATCATGCGTGCTGTGCGAAGCGACGAAGTCCGGCGGAGCGTTGTGGCGGGTATGTTTTACCCGTGCGAGCAGGAAGTGCTCGAACAGGAGTTAGACCGTCTGTTCGACAGCGTTGGTGAGTGTGAGGCCGTTGGCGAGATCAAGGCGCTCATCTCCCCGCACGCCGGCTACCAATACTCAGGCAAGATAGCGGCGGCTGGTTACAAACAGCTACAGAACTACGACGTTTCAACCATTGCCATCATTTCCCCGAATCATCATGAGTATTTTGACGGCATTTCCGTCTTTGCGGGCAAAGCATACGAAACTCCGCTTGGCCTGCTGCAGGTAGACCAAGGCCTGGCAGAGGCGCTGGTTAACTATGATGATGTGATCATGTCCTCCTGGTCCGGGCATTTGGCAGAGCATGCGGTTGAGGTGCAGCTTCCGTTTTTGCAGCGAATCTTTCGGGATGTGAAAATCATTCCCATTGTGATGGGTCGTCAGGATTACGAAATGAGCGTGCTGTTGGGAGAAGCCCTCGCCCATGTTCTCAGCAGCGTTCCGTTTCTGGTGATTGCGAGCTCTGACCTTTCGCACTATCATCCGTATCACGAAGCAATTGCCATCGACAGCGACACCATCTCGACATTGGAACATCTCGACGAAACTGAATTGATAGAAAGAATTGAAGCGCACCAGTGTGAGGCCTGTGGTGGAGGTCCGATTGCCGCCGCCATGTTGGCGGCCAAGAAAGCAGGAGCCAACCACACTGAGGTGTTTGCCCAGTGCAATTCCGGTGACGTTAGCGGGGACCGTTCGCGCGTGGTCGGCTATGTGTCGGCGGCCTTTACGCGCGTCCCGACATGAGTCGGCTGGCCGGTCCGCACCAACCTCAGAGGGAGGTGGTAACGTTTGTTTGGCATACTGCAGCGAAAGACGCTCAACCAGGATGAACAGCAGTGTTTACTCAATCTTGCCAGAAAGACCATCGCTTCGAGACTGGCAATGCAACCGTCCCCGCCTTTGTCCGCGGCGCCTCCACGATTACGGCAGAACCGCGGTGTATTTGTCACACTTAACAAGGACGGCAACTTACGCGGCTGCATTGGTGTTGTGCATGGAGTGAAGCCGCTCTATCAGGCCATGCAGGACGCTGCCCTATCTGCCGCATTTGACGATCCGAGATTCCCGCCTTTGTCGCCTGAGGAGTTTCCTGAAATAAGCATAGAAATTTCGGTTATCTCGCCGCTCCGGCGCGTCGATTCTGCGGAGAAGATTAAGGTACCGCGGCACGGCTTGCTGTTCCAACTGGCTGAGCGCAACGCTGTGCTGCTGCCGCAGGTGGCCGCCAAAAACCACTGGGATCGCCAAAAACTGCTGGAACATGTCTGCCTCAAGGCTGGTTTAGAAAAGGAGGCCTGGCAGCACCCGAACGCAGAAATGATGACTTTCGAAGCACAGGTCTTCTGTGAGTAGTCAGAGAACTTTGCCACTTTCTTTGTGTCATTGAGCGTTTGTGGCGATTATCTTGTTCAAGAGAGCCAGCCGATTGACAAACGACATTGGATTCACCCTGCGAACGCGAGCGGAACTTGAAGCGCTGGAAGAGCAGGCACTTGCCCCATACGCCAACAAGAGCCGCGATAAACACCTTACCCGCCAATTTAAAGAGGACGAACATCCCTACCGCACCGCTTACCAGCGCGACCGCGATCGCATCATTCACTCGCGGGCGTTCCGCCGCTTGAAGCACAAACGTCAGGTCTTCCTCACCACCGAAAGTGATCATTACCGCACACGAATTACGCACACGCTTGAAGTAGCGCAGCTTGCCGGGACCATGGCGCGCGCCCTGGGGCTGAACGAAGACCTCGTCGAAGCCATCGCGCTTGGCCACGATCTCGGACACACGCCGTTCGGCCATCTCGGAGAAGTCATCCTGAACGAAATCATGACCGGCAAACGGCTGTTTCTCGAACAGAAAGGTGTGCGTAACTTCGGCGGCTTCAAACACAATTACCAAAGCGTGCGTGTGGTGGATGAACTGGAGCGGAAGTACGCATTCAAAGGGTTAAATCTGACCGCACCGGTACGGGAGGGCCTGCTCAAGCACACCAGCCTGAAACGCGGAAAGTTCGCTTTTCCGGATTTCCGGTACGAAGGCCTGGACTTTGAGCGGGATGTTTGTCTAACCATTGAAGGTCAGGTGGTGGCCATCTGCGATGAGATCGCGCAGCGAACGCACGACCTGGAGGACGGTTTGAGGGCGGGACTCGTCAGCATCGACCGGGCGCGCGAGCTCAGCATTGTTAAGAAAATTGACCGTGAATTGGATATTGGGGAGGTTGCCGGGCGCGACCCTGATTTGTACCACAACCTGTTTATTCGCGGCCTCATAAATCTGTTCGTCGATGATGTGCTCAAGGTGAGCCTGATCAATCTTTCGGACTTTGCGAAACGAAAGGACCGTCTGAGTGAGTTTGATGAGGAGTTGGTTCACTTTAGCAAGAATCTGGACCCGCTGCAAAAGGAGCTGAACAAATTCATTTACAAAGAAATCATTCACTATTCTCGCGTCAAATGGTCCGATGAACTCGGCGAGAAACTGCTGTTTCGACTGTTTGAAGCGTACTACCTCTATCCTGAGATTTTGCCTGACTATTTGCTCGAGAACGAGCTGAATATCCAACCGTGCACGCTGGCAGACGGTTCTGAGGAAAAGACAAAATTGGTGGCAAGGCTCAGACAGGATCCCGGCTTTTTTCGCACAGTCTGCGATTATATCGCTGGCATGACAGACCACTACGCATTGCGCGAAGCAGAGCGGTTGGCGCAGATGGATAAGTTCAAGATCGATGATTTGAAGCTCGATTCTGCACTGGGCAAGCTGGTGTGACGGTCGCTGATTGAGGACGCGTTGAAGATAAAGATTGAAAATGTAAGTTTCCGCTACAAGTCTCCAGGCGCCGGACCGGACGCAATTCTGAACGATGTCAATCTGGAAATTGATTCGGGCTCAATGCTCGCCATCGTCGGCCCCTCAGGTTCCGGCAAGTCCACACTCATGCAGCACCTCAACGGCTTGCTGACGCCGGACGCGGGTCGGGTTTTGGTGGACGGCGTGGAGCTTGCTAAAATGAAGCACCTTACGGATATTCGGCGGCGCATCGGCCTGGTATTTCAATTCCCGGAGACGCAGTTGTTCGCCGAGACCGTTTACGATGATGTCGCGTTTGGCCCGCGCAACCTCGGTCTTGATGACCGCGAGGTAGAAAGTCGGGTTGTTGCGGCCTTGGAATCCATGGGGCTCGACCCTGCCAGGTTTGGCAGCCGCGCGCCGCTTCATCTAAGTGAAGGGGAAAAGCGGCGTGTCGCAATTGCGGGTGTGCTGGCGTTGCAGCCGGAATGCCTGGTACTGGACGAGCCCACCGCCGGCATGGATCATCAGGGCGTCGCGGCCCTCATGCAGATATTGCAAAACCTTCATGCACAGGGCACAACAGTGCTGTTAATTTCACACGATCTGGATATGGTTGTTGCGATTGCCGAGAGAATTGTCATTCTCGACAGCGGACAAATCCTGTTCGACGGCACCAGATCCTCCCTGCTTGGCAATGGAAACGTGCTGCGCGCAGTGGGACTGGAACTGCCGAGAGCGGCCACGGTTGCACGTGCCCTCAAGAAGAATGGACTGGTGACAACTGAGACACTGTTCACGGTGGAGGAGATCAAACGCGAATTGCAGTGTGTTTGCGCCGGCAGCCCGCCGGCGCTGGAGTAACCGCCGCCCTGTTGTAAAATAGTCCACTGGTCGAAAAGAGGCCATTTTTTACCCACTTTTCAGACTGGCTGACTTTCCCCCTTCGCGATGCTTACTTTTTCCAGTTCGATAATCAAAAAGATGCAGAATCCTTAATGTTTATTAAAAGTTAGTCGGTATTTTTTTTACCATCCTGATGGCCGGCTTTGCTGTAAACACGTGGCCGGGATGGTGTGTCTGGTGGTGGCACAGACTTTGCCCAATGGGCGGGGGATCTCCGTACACAAAATAATGTCGACGGAGTTCAAATTCCAAAACTCACGTGGTTTGGGTTTTCTGATGGCTCAATTTCTTTTCAAATTGTAAACATACGCTGGGGTATTGTCTCAAGATGTCAAGTGCGACAGTCGATACATACGTGGACAATGGCAGAAACTTAACAATTCTGGAAGAGATCACACGACTATCAATGTCCAACCCAAAAGAGGATAATTCTTCGAAAAGCGGATGGGACGGCAAGAATTTCGGATTTGATTTTCACTACCCGCTGGTCAGCAAAAGTCCTGAGATTCGCGATATTTTCAAGATAATCAAGAAGGTTGCCAAGAGCAACGCAACCATCCTGATACACGGAGAGACGGGCACAGGTAAGGAGCTCATCGCCAGTTTGATCCAGTTCATTAGTGACCGTGCCGACAAGGCATTTGTCAAGGTGAACTGCGCGGCATTGCCAGAGAATTTGCTGGAAAGCGAGCTTTTCGGGCATGAGAAAGGTGCGTTTACCGGCGCCTATAAAACGCGCGCCGGCAAGTTCGAGCAGGCTGACAGCGGCACTTTGTTCCTGGACGAGATCGGAGACATGCATCTGGCCATGCAGGCGAAGATCCTGCGTGTCCTGCAGGACCGGGAATTCACGCGCGTCGGCGGCAACAAGACGCTCCGTGTGGATGTGCGCGTTATTGCCGCCACCAACAAGAACCTGCTGGACGAGATCGACGAAGGCAACTTTCGGGCTGACCTTTACTACAGGCTGAATGTTGTGACGCTGGACGTGCCGCCGCTGCGGGAACGCAGGGAGGACATTCTCCTCATCGCCGATTTTTTTCTCAGAAAATATTCTCAGGAGATCAGAAAGACGGTCACGGAGTTTGACGAGGAAACAAAGGCTCTGATCCAGAACCATTCCTGGCCAGGCAACATCCGGGAGTTGAAAAACCTTATCGAACGGGCCGTGCTGGTGGGCGAAGACGGCGATCTTATCACGCCGGAGGATCTCGCCATGTCCGGGAAAGACTATTTCGCCGCCGGCGGCCGGGACCGGCGCAAGCGCTCCGAAGATGAGTTGATCAGTTTCGATACGCTGAATCTTGAAACCGTTGAAAGGGAAACCATCCTCAAAGCGCTGCAGATGAGCAAATGGGTGCAGAAGGGCGCTGCCAGTTTGCTGGGCGTATCTCCGCGGGCGCTCAACTACAAAATCAATCAGCACGATATCACCCACCCCTCGTGGAAGAAGAACCACTGACGTTCTGACTATTGCAAACCCAATCTCCCGGGGTTTGAGCAATACCCGCTATTCCTCCCACTACAAGATTCCTGTTGTTATCGCGGCGGAGCCGTAAAGAATATTGCAAATAAACGAATTGGTAATCGAGGCGTTGCTGGATCTCTGGGTCCCTAGATACTGGATTCTTGGAGATGAATTTGTGTCTGCACGAAAACTTGATCACTTATGTCTATCCAGTATCGAATATCATACTTTTCACGTCTCACGATGCAGTTACGCCGATCCATGAGACTTATTACGGATGTGAAATACCGTCGTGTAATTGCTTGACCCTGAATGAAATCACTATACACTCCCGTTGTTTCTTAACTAATTGAATTTTATTAAATTGAAAGCCATGAGAATAGCGTGGCACACGCTTTGCCGGAGGAAAGAACCGCCGAAGAGAAGAAGACAATTGGAATTGCAAAAGGAGATGTGTGACATGCAGCTTTGCGAAAGAAAGTCGTTTGTGCTATCCGTGATGATGATGAGTTTTATGGTGCTATCGTCAGTTGCTGGTATAGCAGGGAACATAACCGTTTCGTGGGACGCCAACACGGAGGGAGATCTTGCCGGATATAACATCTACATTGGCGAGAATCCAGGTAATTACACAGGTGTCGTGGATTTGGGCAACCTCACGCAATTCACCTGGAACAATCTCGAACCTGGCAAGACCTACTATTTTGCCGTCACAGCGTATGATGTCGCCAGGAATGAAAGTGATTTTTCTCAGGAAGTCAACGCGACGCTTAACGATTCGAACAACCCGCCGGAGTTGGTGGCCATTAGCGTGCTGGGTGAGACGCAGTTGGACATCAGTTTTTCAGAGCCGTTACAGAAGTCAAGTGCCGAGGACGTTTCAAATTACTCGATAAGCAACGGTGTGTCGGTGCTGGGCGCCGTTCTTGATCAAAACGCCACAGTCGTGCACTTGGTGACCTCACCGCATGAGCGCGGCAGGAGCTACACGCTGTCTATCAGCAACATCGAAGACCTCAGTGGTGCCAGGATCGCTGCCGGCAGCTCGAAGAACTACACCATGCCTGACGGGGGTTCAGACACGACGCCGCCGGAACTCAACAACGTCACGGTGGTGGACCTGACCCATATCGAGGTGACGTTCAACGAAAAAGTCAATGGGAGTTCGGCTGAGAGAGAGTCAAATTATGAGATAGACAACGGCGTACAGATTTTGAAAGCGCGCTTGAGCGACAACAAAACCGTGGTCAACATTACAACAACTGCACATCAAAACGGCCAGACGCACGTGCTGAAGGTCAGCAATGTAACAGACCTGGCCGGAAACAAGATCGCCTCGAATAGCTCCATCAACTACAACGTCAATGTGAACGAAAGGGACGAAACGCCCCCGGAGCTGGTTTCCGTGGTCGTCAACGGCGCTACGCAAATCGATGTTAATTTCAGTGAGCCGGTTGTGAAGAGCTCCGCGGAGAACAAGAGCAACTACTCCGTAAACTCCGGCGTGCAGGTGGTGGGCGCTATCTTAGGCAACTCGGGTTCCACGGTACATTTGATCACTTCAGCTCACGACAAAAATCAGAATTATACCTTGACCGTCAACAACATAAAAGACCGCGCGGAAAATCCGAATACCATCGCCAGTAACGCGGCCATTTCGTACGACTTTAGCGGCAGCGACGATTTTGCCGACAACCGCAACGTAGGCATCACACCGCAGACATTTGCGCTTTTTCAGAATTATCCCAATCCGTTCAACCCGGAAACCGAAATTCGATTCTACCTGGATCAGCAACGCGGTGTCGAGCTGAGTGTTTACAACCCGTTAGGCCAGTTGGTGAAGACACTCTTGAGCGACAGGCTGCCCAGCGGATTTCACACCTTGATCTGGGACGGTACTAACAACGACGACATCCAGGTCCCCAGCGGCGTTTACATCTACAGTTTGGAAGTGAAACGCGAGGCGGAGAAAGGTGGCCTGCTGGTGGACGTTTCCATTGAACGCCGTGTCAAAAAAATGACCCTTATCCGATAGTTGTCGGCGCACCATTTTCTTCCTCCCTCGTAAACGGCCGGGATGCGCAGGTTGCGTTTCCCGGCCTTGTTTATTAT
>SMXE01000141.1 GCA_004357015.1 Caldithrix sp. | reverse complement strand
ATCGGACCCTCGGACAAGAACACAGAATAATACGGCACACCTCTGACCGGATCCCACCGGAAAAGCGGCGTGCCTTGCTGCAAGCTGATTGTACCCACCGGCGCCACCACGACCGGACTCTTGTTCGCCTGCACAATCACCTTAAATTCAACGGACGTCAACGCCGAGTCGGATTCCGCCACCAGAATGCAGTAGTAGACGCCCGCGCCCATACCCTCCAGAGGGGGGTTCAAAATCAAAGAGCCGGTGCCGCTGGCGCTGATCGTGTTCGGGTAGTTGTTATCGATATCCCGGTTGCCGGGCGCAGTGTCATACCGCAAAATGCACGTCAGGTCCGACGGCTCCCAGGCGATGGGCTTGGCCTTCTTTTCGTTGCCCTCGAGGAAGAGGCCGCGGGGCACGTCCGTCAGAACGATGGAAGCATCGCGGTTCTCTTTGCTCGCCAGGAGTTCGGAATTGATCGCGGCGGGGGTGAGCTTGAAAGAACGGTGCGGCGCCGGTTGTCCAGAAACCGAGAGAGGGATTAAAGTACAGAGAAGCAGAAGCAAACAGATGGCTGCTCGCGTGACTGTGTTTCGTTTGTGGCCGCCGGACAGGTACATCGTTTGTGATTTTCGTTGTGAAAGTTTATAGTCGATATGTCGTTGAGAATCGAAAAAAAGACGATGCGTTCAGGCTCAGAACATAATCCAGTCTGAATTTAGAACCCAGGTCCACGCCGCCGCCCAACGAGATAAATGGCAGAAAAAGGCTGTTGCGCGTATCTGTCGTCAATTCTCCGTTTTCAACAATTTGGCTGAAAGACTCGGCAAATACGGCGCCTACGCCAATCATGAATTGTTCGATCCCGCCACCCAGCCGCACAGAATTGCCAAGATTCAAGCCCTGAAAAACTTCACCGGACTTGGTCTGCACCAGAAGGCTGTCGAATTGCCGGTAGGTAAACCGGTATGACAAGTTCTCGATGTATTTGATAAGGACCAATGATACCCGGTACTTTCTATTCCATTTGGACGAGAAACCGATGGAAACGGAGCCGGGCATTTCCAGCCGTAGCCCGGGCACTTCGGTAATCTTTTTTTCGGTTTTTGTCAGGTTGTCTTCCACCAGAACGTCGATATCAAAGACCTCTTCGTCTTCATCTGCATTGAGGTTGAGCGCGCGGATGTTGTTGTGAATCATGTTGAAGGGGCCGGACAGGTCGATGGAAAACGGCAAAGTAACAACAGCATCTAAGCTGATGTTTGGGTTTGGGTGAAAACCAAGTCCGGACCGCAATCGGCGTCCGCTGCCTTCCCAGTCCCCTGCTACTGTTGCGAAAAGGCTGTCGTACTGTACCTTTGCGGGATCGTTAAACGCGCGTGTGTCACCGCCGGCGCTTGAAATGATCCCTTCGGGCAGAAAGTTGCCTGAGAACTCAAAGTCTGAATTGAAGTTTTCAAATGTCGCGCCAACTGACAGATTATGGAAAAGTCGCGTCCCCACGCCGATGCTCGAGTTGTTGAGGGTCAGCTTCGCGTTTAGATTCCCGTTAATGGTTGTAAAAATCCGCTGACTTTCGTCGCCATTGTCATCGAGCGTGACTGCCAGAACCTCCATTCCCGCCATGTTGAACTGCGTCTCAAGCCGAAAGGGCTGATGGAAAGCCGCTGCGATGGTGAAGTAGCGCGTCGCGTACATTGCCGCACCACCCTTGAGGCCGCCGCGCATATCGAGTTCGCTATTGAGTCTGACGTCCTCGACCGTGCCGGGTCGAACCACGCCGCCGGGCGAATTGTTCTTGGCAGTCTCCATCAAAGAATCATTGATCTCATCCTCGATGTCTCCGAGTCCGAATGGTTTTCCAAGGGTGGTAGGGTCGATTTGAAGCGGTGGCGCCCAATCAAGCGTGAATGCAAAGCCGTGTGCGTAACCGAGGCCAGCCGGATTTGAGGAAATCGTTTCAGGGTCAGGGAAGAGGGTGCTGATGCTTCCCCCCATAGCATCAGCACGTGATCCCAGGCCGGCAAAGATTTCGCCGGACCACTTGAATTTCACGCCGACGGTTCCCCCGCGCAGCCTGTCGATGCGGCTGCTCGGATCGTCCTGGGCATTTGACCCGGAAGCAAAAATCAACAGCGTGACGAGGACAAAAAAGTAAGGAAGAACTCTGCGAAGAAATGTAATTCCGTCTTGGTTGAATTTCACTTGCTGAACTATCCCTGTCATTCCGTTTATATTTTTCTTTTATCGCAAAATAGGCATTCTTGAATTGGGTTGGAAAGGGATTTTTTCGTCATGAGAGATGAAAAGACAGTGCTGCCGTCAGTTTAGGGGAAAATATAAGTAAATGTGTCTGTAATGTCAAGCAGAAAGTCATTTCGGCCATATACAACGACGATTCGCAATTTGTTAACGGACTGACCATACACCTTAGATTACTGCATAAATCCAATGCATCATCAAGAATCCAGTAACCAGCTACGTCGTGCCGACTATGAAATAGGCTGTGGCGGGAGGCGCTTTTGAAACAAGTCGATCTGCTGAGTTTTCATCCGGCAGTTCACAACCTCGCGCGGAACGTCCCAGCGCAAAACCCGCTCGGCGATCAGATTCGCCTCGCCTTTGATGCGGGATTGAACCTTCCCCACCACGGTAAACGGGCCGTGGCCGCGCAAAATGTCTGCGTATTTTGCGTATGTTTCAGGGAAAAGGATGACTTCGCAAATGCCATGTTTGTCCTCCAGAGAAATGAATTTCATATACTTGCCCGTGACAGTCTCCTGCAGACGGGAGGTGACGTACCAGCCGGTAAATTGCACCTTCCGGTTTTTGTGCGCTTCCAACTCCAGAGAGGAAACCATGTTCTCCCACGGAATCAGGCCGTCATAAAGTGTCAGCGGATGCGCCTTGACGCCAAAACCCAGAATCTCAAGTTCCGCCAGAATCTGCATCTCCTGCGGGTACGGCGTCGGGGCAAACCCGGCGGTTAAATATTCCACCGTCGGTTTGCTGCGGTTATTTTTGAAATAGCTCTGGCATTTCATCAGCAGCAGCGGTTCACTCGGATGCAGTGAGCGGAGCGCACCGCAGCGGATAAGGTGCTCGGCTTCTTTCTCGCCAGTGCGCGTCCTCTGTAGGAAGTCGTACAGATCGACAAAGCGGCGTTTCTTACGTTCTGTGACAATCCGTTTCCGGGTTTTATCACAAAGTTCAAACACCGGAGCAAGTCCGACCCGGATCGCATCGCTCTCTTTTGTAAACTCGTTTTCGGACTGATTGACGTCCGGTGGCAGAAGCGGAATGCCCATCCGCCGGCATTCTTCAATGTAGACGGCTGAGGCATAAAAACCACCTGGATTGTTGAGTACGGCTGTCATGTATTCGATGGGAAAATAGTTTTTGAGAAACGCCGTTTGGTAGGCCAGAATGCCGTAGGTGGCGGCGTGCGCTTTGTTGAAGCCGAAGCCGGTGAACTGCAAAAGAAACTGCCAAATTTCCAGCGCCTTCTCTTTGGGCACACCTTTTTTGTGCGCCCCTGCAAGAAACTGCTTTTTCATCGAGTTCATCAATTCCTGGTCGCGGTTTTTCGTCATGGCGCGGCGGAGCGTGTCTCCCTGCGCCAGCGAGAATCCGGCCACGGCCTGCGCGATCAGCAACACTTGCTCCTGGTAAATGGTCAAGCCGTGCGTTTCCCTCAGGACCGACTCCAGAATCGGGTGCGTGTAGCGCGTCGGACGTTTGCCGCCGCGGCGCAGGATGTACTCGTCTTTTATGCCGCTGTCTCCCACGCCGGGCCGAATCACCGCTACCGCCACCACCATGTCCTCGACACTGTCCGCCTGCATTTTACGCAGCACCCCACGCACCAGCGGACTCTCCAGTTGAAAACACCCCAACGTTTGCCCGGCTTTGATCATGCCAATGGTCTCCGGGTCGTCATCCGGAATCGCCCGCATGTCCAATGCGGAAAGTTTCTCCGCCTTTCTTAAAAAACTGAATTTTGGGTTGGAATCTGTTCTGAGTTTTGAGTTTCGAGTTTCGGGTTTGGTTTCAGAATCTGGAAATCGCAAATCGGAAATCGGAATGTCTTTGGCTGGTTTATCCTCTCCACCCATTACGCTCGATGCTTCCCGCTCACCGATTTGTAAACTGGATTTCTCGCTCCATCTGCTGCCAGCCTCCATCTTCCATCTTCCATCTTCATTTCCGTCTCCGCTCACCGCTTTCCGCTCTTCGCTTTTCGTCATCTCCAGACACTCCGTAATGATCGTCAGGGAGCGCACGCCCAGCAGATCCATTTTTACCAGCCCCAGCCGCTCGATGGAGTACATGTCGTACTGCGAAATAACGATGCCCTTGCCGGCCACTTCCAGCGGCATGTAATTTGTCAGCCGGTCCGGTGCGATGATCACACCGCCGGAATGGACGGAAAGATGCCGCGGAAATCCCGCCAGCCTCTTGCTGATCTTGATGATTTTCCAGAACGTTCGGTCGATGCGCTTGCCATTCTTGAGCTGTGGCACTGAATTGAGCGTCCGGTCCAGATTCACCATTTTTGACATGTACGGCACCTCGCGCGTCAACTGGCCGATCTCCTCTTCCGGCAGGCCAAACACCTTCGCAACTTCGCGGATCGCGGCGCGGCTTTGAAACGTGCTGAAGGTGCAAATCATTGCGGTCTTTTCTTTGCCGAATCGTTTGTAGACGTGTTCCAGCACGCGGTCGCGGCTTTTCCAGCAGATGTCGAGATCGATATCCGGCGCGTCGGTGCGTTCGGGATTGAGGAAGCGCTCGAAGTAGAGGTTGAAACGAATGGGGTCGGCAAAGGTAATGGCCAGCACATAGGACACGATGCTGTCTGCCGCCGAGCCGCGCCCGACGCACGGGATTGCTTCCCGCCGGCAGAAATCCACAATCTCTTTAACGATGAGAAAGTAGTCGGTGAATCCCATATCGTCGATCACCTTCAACTCGTAATCGATGCGTTTCTTCACTTGCCTGGTCAGCGGCCGGTAGCGTTCCTTGGCCCCACGCAGGCAGAGCTTGCGCAGATAGGAGGCGCCGTTTTCACCGTCCGGCACTTCGGTTACCGGAAAGATCGGCTTGCCGAGTGCAAATTTCACGTTGCACGCTTCTGCGATTTGGTGCGTGTTGGCAAGGGTGGCGGGATATTTTGCAAACAACCGGCGCATCTGCCAGGGGGATTTCAGGTGCTGTTCCTTGCTGCCGGCAGTGCGCACGCGCGCACGAATCGTGTTCCGGTCGATGGCATGCAAAACTTCACGCAACGGCAAGTCTTCCGGGGAGAGCAGATGAACATCGTTGGTCGCCACCAGCGGCACACCGGTGGTTTCCGCGAGCGTGTGCAGGCGCTCGTTCAGAAAATCATCCCACGGTACAAAACGCTGCAATTCAAGAAAAAATCTGTCGCCAAACCGCTCCTGCATCCAACGGCAATGCGCTTCCGCTTCTTCCCGATTCCGGCTTAGAATGAGTTGCGAAATCAGCCCCTTCTTGCCGCCGGAGAGGACGAACAACCCTTGCTTGTGGTCGAGCACGTCGTTCATCTCACACTTGAAATGCAAGTGACCACCGCGCAGATGCGCTTTTGTGAGGATTTCGCACAGGTTTCGGTAGCCGCGCAGGTTCTTTGCCAACAGCACCAGGGAAGCGCCATCAGTGAGCGTCACCTGCGCCCCGATGATCGGCTTGATCTCCAACTCGCGGCAAATCCGATAAAACTCGATGGCGCCGTACAGGGCGTTGTGATCCGTCAGCGCGACGGCCGACATGCCGAGCTGTTTCGTGCGTTCCACAAGTGCGCGCAGCGGAATCGTACTATCCAGCAGGCTGAAATTGCTGTGGGTGTGCAGGTGAACAAAAGAATCCATAAAAGTGCTTTAATAT
>SMXE01000140.1 GCA_004357015.1 Caldithrix sp. | reverse complement strand
TTCCGGCGACAGCGACCATGCTGCCGTCAGGCGCCCAGACCGGCTGCTGAAAATGTTCTCCGGCCGGGGTGAGCGGTTGCGGCCTGCCGAATTCAGGTGCGCTCTCCTGAGCGAGCAGGAGGGAAGCAAAGATGAAAATTGGCAGGACAATTTGAAGTTTTTGTGAGGCTTTCATGTTTCATCCATCCACAAGTTAGTAGCGAATCAGTAGCAAAAATACGCTTCGCTGATTTTTACACTCTTTAGTTGCAATTACTGACTCAAGTTTCGCAGAATATATTTACCATAGATAATAGTTTGTTTATATGTTATTTATGCGATAATTTTTAGCCACGGATTGACACAGATTGAACACGGATTCTCTTTTTACTGCCTAAAAAATCCGTGTTCATCCGTGGCCAAATTATTTTCCTCTTTTTCAAGCACTGTCAAAAAGCTCGAAACACATGGAAAAACTTTAATCCATAAATCGAGTTACAAAAACAATGATTTAGCTAAGTGCGAAACTTGAGTTAATGAGTGGTCGAGTTTTCGTTCAGACACTACTTTAGAAAAATCATGCGTTTGCTTTCTTCAAATGCGCCCACCTGGATGCGGTAAACGTAAATGCCGCTCGGCGCCAGCCTGCCGGTTTTGTCCAGGCCGTCCCAGGTCACCCGGTGTGCGCCCGGCGATTGCAGCTCATCAACAAGCTTGCGCACCAACTGTCCGTTTAGGTTGTAGATGGCCAGGGTGACCTGCGCTGTCGCACGCAGTGTGCGTGGAATATTATACCGGATAATCGTCTCGGGATTAAATGGGTTTGGATAATTTTGCGACAGAATAAACTCGCGTGGCCGCGTCGCGCCGTCGTGAGGAATTTCAACGAAAACAGGCGTTCCGGGGGTGCTGTTGAAGAAATCTTCCAGGAGAATCGTTCCCTTGGGACTGCCAGCAAATCGTACTTCAACAGCAGCTATCTTTGCAAATTCGCCGTCAAGCACACCATTGCCGTTCATGCCCGGCGTCAGATCCACGTCACGCAAGTCAAACTGAAGCAGCCGCCAACCCGCCCAATTAATGCTGCGCCATGGCAAATTTTCGAAGCCGTCCAGATCTTCAAGTGCCACTCGAACTTCATTGCCGGAATTGTCGCCATAAAGATAAAAGCCCAATGCTCCCGTAGCGTTCACTGCCACGACGGCTGCTTCGAAACGGGCGATGTGCACAAGGCCGGAATCGCCGGAGAATTCATAGTGCAACTCGCCGGCCCGGCTTCCGGAGATAAAATTGCGTTCCGTCAACGAAAGGATGGTGCTGTCCGCAACAATCTCTCTTGTGATGGCAGATGCAGCGGGTTGCGCCCACAGCAAACCATTTTCAAAGTCATCCCAGAGCGTAATGGTTGCGTTTTCGACCTGAGTGGTGAACGGCCATTTGAACGGGCTGCTCAGCGGCGTACCGTCCGGCAATTGAATACCGGTGGTGAAAGTGACAAAATGACGTCGATTAGGTGCCAATGGTTCAAGTGGAACAATGGTCACGGTGTGCAGGGCGTCACCGACGTAATCAACCTGCGCCGGAATGGACTGGCCGCTTTCCGTGAGCAGCACGGTGTTTTCATTCACGCTAGCCGGGTCGAGCTCGCGGTTGAAGCGTGCCCAGGAGACTTCGCGCAAGAACACGCCGGTATCTCGCTGCGTCGGGAAAAAATCGAGCACAACCGGCCTGGTGTTGTCCAGCGGTTCCGTGGTAAAATCATAAAAGAAGGCGTCGCCTCCCGTGCCATCCCTGTTGCCGTCGAGTGGCCGCCCGGCTTCATCAATGGCTGTCCCTGCGATAGTGACCGTGAATTCCGTGTCGAATTTGAAGCGCGTGTCGGGTTCGAACAGGAGGGTGGTAGACGGGGTGTTCCAGATAAAATGGCCAACCGTGCCGGGACCGATGGCAAAGGCATCTTCCACGCTTTGCCGGTTCATTGAACGGCTAAAACGCACGCCAATTTCATCGTAAACAGAAACGTCGACAGCGCCGGGCGCAGGCAACGTCAGTTCCACCACTGGCGGCCGCGCAGATTGCAGGGAAAAATCTGCGAAACTAAAATCGTGGGCAGTAATTGTGATTGTTTTCGTTGTGCCATCGAAGCCATTCGCTGCCACCGAAACTTCGTAGTCGCCGGGCGCCAGATCGTGAAAGGCGTAAAAGCCGTTGCCGTGCTCGTCTGTCGTGTAGTTTAACTGTAAAGGAAGCAGCGTGAACTGCGCGCCGTTTACCGGCTCACCTGTGCCATCATCCCGCACGATGCCAGACAACACTCCGGTAGTCATCTTGCCAGCTTCATAGAAATCCAGAATGGACATGAAAAGCGCGCGCGCCTCGAGGCGCAGGAAATCTTCGTTGCGCAGCTTGTTTTCTTCAATCCGGTTGTCGTGAAACGTTGCTTCAGACAATTCACCCGGCATGATCAAATTGTTCAGAACGCCCAGACTGAAGCCGCCGTTACAGCTACCAAAAAAGGTCCAGTCCAGCCGGTCGATGAAATTGGACGTGCGCAAGGCAGAAAAAATTGTCGCTGCCATCAACTTGCTCATGGTGTCTGACTGTCCGGGCCAGTCCGGATTTCCGGTCCCCATGTCGCGGCCGTCGGCACAGCGCTGAGCGGCTGTTCGTTCTTCTTCGTACAGCATGAGCGTAAAGCGGTTGTTGGCATTAAAGGCGTTGTGGTGCACCGAATGAAACCAATCCACACCAAAACTGTTGGCGATGGCCTCGCGCTGGCTCAGGGTTGGGTTGGTGGAATCATCTACCCGCGTCAGCAGGACGGTGTCGATGTTCGCACTTTTCAGGAAGTCTTTTAGGAAAAACGTAACTGCGACGTTGAGGTCGGACTCGCGCAGGCCGGTGGGGCCGGCGTTTGGAACATTCTTGCCGTGGCCGGGATCTATGCAGATGCTCAGGCCGGAGAGGTCTTGTGCGGGCAAAGGCGCTATGGTCCACGGAGTCATTGTGAGCAGAGTTGCCAAAAGAGAGCAGGTCGTTCTAAACATGGTGTGCCGCTGGGTCTAATCGTACATTAAATATTTTTTTCGGATTACGCGGAAGTCAGTCAGCCCCCGCTGCCACGAAGCGCGCAAAGCATCAAGGTCCGCGCGGCCTTCGATTGCCAGCCTTACTTTGTCGGTCCCGCACAAGCGGTCAAAATGCCGCACATGCCAACGGAGACTGTCCGGGTACAGCCGGAAGATCGAATTCACTATCCGGATGCCCGTCCAGTACGGCTCAAATGTCAGGCGGTTGGTGCCGTGTAACTGTGCGCCAAAACATTCACGGGCTTCGTATTTTGGATTTACAGCTTTATCAGAAATTGTTTTCGGCGTAAACGAGCGTGATGTGAACGTCACGCCTGGCAAGTTCAATTGGTTAAGGTGGGCCGCCAACGCGTCGCCTTCTATCCAGGGTGCGCCGAAAACCCGGAACGGAGTGTCGGTTCCCCGGCCTTCGGAAATGTTGGTGCCTTCCAGCAGACAGGTGCCCGGATAGACAGTCGCAGTCTCGATGTTGGGCATGTTTGGCGAAGGCGCCACAAAGCGCAGCCCGGTTTCGTCGTACCACTGTTTGCGATGCCAGCCAGAGACGGGAATCACGCACAATTCAGAACAGACGCCGTTCCCGAGCCAGCCTTCTTCGTTGAACATGCGTGCAAGCTCAGCAACGGTCATACCGTGTCGCACAGGGATCGGGTAGAGCCCCACAAAGGTGGCGAACCCAGACTCCAGAATGTTGCCTTCCACCAGCGCGCCGGTGATGGGATTTGGCCGATCCAGCACAATAAACTGCTTGCCGTGCTCTGCTGCGGCTTCCATGGCAAGCGCCATGGTGTAAACGTAGGTATAAAATCGCGCCCCGATATCCTGAATGTCAAAGACAAGGATGTCAACGCTTTCCAGCATCTCCGCAGTCGGTTTGCGGGTTTTGCCGTACAGGCTGTAAATGGGAAGTTGCCGCGTGAGGTCGTGTTCAGAGTCCACTTTGGCGCCCGCTTCCTTTTTGCCACGGATGCCGTGTTCAGGTCCGAAGAGGGCTGTGACGGTGACGCCTTCCATCTGCGCAAATACATCGACGATATGTTTGCCCTCGGAGTTATAACCGGTGTGATTTGTAATAATGCCGATCCGCTTGCCGCAAAACAGGTCAGAATATTCAGAGACTCGGTCGAGCCCAACCTTCGTTTGCTGGTCTGCGCAGCCTGCGATAAGGAGTAATGTTATGACAAAAAGTGTGTTCGTTCCGGATGAAATCGACATCTCAGCGCGCCTTTAGCGCCCCCTTCACGAAGCCGTCGCTTGCTTCAAGCCGCTGCCGCGCACTGGCAGCGTTGATGCCCGCCAACGCCATCACGATTGCGGTCTTCACGTGACCGTCTGCCGCAACGAGTATTTCTTTGGCCTTTTGATAGTCGAGTCCCGTGATCATCATAACTATTTTCTTCGAGCGCTCTTCCAGCTTCCGCGAATTCATCTGCAGGTCGATCATCATGTTGCCGTATACTTTCCCGAGCCTGATCATGGCGGTGGTGGTGAGCATGTTCAGCACCAGCTTGGTTGCCGTTCCGGCCTTCATTCTGGTGGAGCCCATTACCACTTCAGGCCCAACCACCGGACAGATATAAACATCCACAATCGCTGCCAAGTCCGAACGGGGATTACACGTAATAAAGATGGTTTGTGCGCCCATTTCACGTGCTTTTTCCAACGCGGCAACAACGTAGGGGGTACGCCGGCTTGCTGCGATCCCGCACAGCACATCTTTGTTGCTGAAGCCTGCCTTGCGCAAATCAGCCACGCCCTGTTCTCCCCGGTCCTCACTGCCCTCTTGCGCGCTGGTGAGCGCCGCAAATCCTCCTGCAATGATGCCTTGCACCATTTCCGGCTCAGTCCCGAATGTTGGGGGGCACTCGGCGGCGTCCAGAACGCCCAGCCGGCCGCTGGTGCCGGCGCCGATGTAAAAGAGCCGCCCTCCCCGTTTGAACGTGGCCACCAGCAAGTCCACAGCCTGAGTGATGTGCGGAATTTCCTTTTCTACGGCCATGGGCACGGCCTGGTCTTGCGCGTGGATAATACGCAATATCTCTTCGGTACTTTTGCAGTCAATGTCTTCAGAAACAGGATTCCGGGCCTCAGTTACAAGATCTTTCAGTTCGTCAAATACTTTATTTTTCATATTTTTTCCGTTGCATCATTTTGAAGGACTATTCATGTGAATAGACTGTAGGCTATGAGGTTATCAGGTTTTGCGCAATGCCCTGATCTCGCATGTGTATTCCTACGACCTACAGCCTGAAAAACTACAGTCTATCTACCTGAATTGCCAGTACTTTTCTACTTTTTTCTTGCTTTTTCTTGACAGAAAAAAGTATTTGG
>SMXE01000139.1 GCA_004357015.1 Caldithrix sp. | reverse complement strand
CATGCTCGACATCAATGCCTGCAGTAAGGTCGCTGCGCCTTACATCACGATGATTCATGCGCCGGAATGTTAACCCTAAGAAAAAATTCGAGGCGGTTGCAAAATTCACTCTGTTGTTATATCTTAGGTCGTGGACACGAACAGAGGGGCTTCACCGCCAGAATTCCATTTGCACTGAAATCCCTTCCCAATCCTTTCTGAGACAAAATGAGTTCGGACACGTATTTCCGCTATCAAACTTCTTTCTTTCGACTCATGGATGACCATAACCGGTGGGTAAAGAGAAAAAGCTCATGGAGACCTTGGCCGAGGCAGACTTTTGGACTGTCCTACTGTCAGAAACTCTGATCTATTTGCGAGAATCCGCGGCCAAACACTGGCTGCCAGAATAAAAATCGGAAAAAGAAAATCAACATACAAAATTATGCAAGGGAGGGCAAGATGCATATTGCAAGAAAACTGCTAATTGTAGCAGCGGCGCTTATGATGGTTGGCACACAAACAAGCCCTGACGAAGACCAGATCGCGCCTTTACTTGAAGGTATGGGCAAGCACCACCATGCCATTACGACTAAAAGCGACCGGGCGCAGCGCTTCTTTGACCAAGGGTTGATGCTTTCTTACGGCTTCAATCACAGGGAGGCAGAACGCTCATTTCACGAAGCGGCGCGGCTGGACTCTACCTGCGCCATGGCCTACTGGGGCATGGCCTTGGTGCTCGGCCCCAACATCAATGCGCCCATGGATCCTCATAATGCGCCAAAAGCCTACGAGGCGCTGCAAAAGGCCATCGAACTGGCACCGGCGGTAAGCGAGAAAGAGCAGGCCTACATCCAAGCCCTGTTCAAACGCTACGCTCCGGAGGCCGGCGATGACCGTTCCGCGCTGGACATTGCCTATGCCAACGCCATGCGCCAACTGTGCGGCAAGTACCCGGAAGACACGGACGCCTCCGTCCTGTTTGCAGAAGCTTTGATGGATCTTCATCCCTGGGATTACTGGCTCAAAAACGGTGAGCCGCAGCCGTGGACACCGGAAATTTTAAGCGTACTCGAATCTGTAATGCAACGCGACCTCAACCATCCCGGCGCCAATCATTTTTATATTCACGCTGTGGAGGCGTCACACAATCCCGAACGCGGCATGACTGCGGCCCAGCACCTGGAAAATGTTGTGCCCGGCGCCGGCCACCTGGTGCACATGCCATCGCACATTTACATCCGGGTAGGCAATTACCACGAGGGCACGCTGGCCAACGAACGCGCCATCGCTTCCGATGACGAGTACATTTCGCAGTGCCGGGCGCAGGGTATTTACCCGCTGACATACGTGCCGCACAACCACCATTTCCTGTGGGCGACCGCCACCCTGGAGGGCAACAGCGCTAAAGCCATCGCCGCTGCCCACAGCACGTCGGAACGAGTCGATACTCAAATGATGCGCAAAAGCGGCTACGGTACGCTGCAGCATTTCTACGTTATCCCCATGTACGCTCATGTGCGGTTCGGCAAGTGGGACGATATCCTGGCGGCACCCAAACCCGACGAAGATCTGGTTTACCCACAGGGCGTGTGGCATTACAGCCGCGGCATCGCCTTTGCACGCACCGGCCGGATGCCGGAAGCAGAACGCGAATTGGCCGTAGTCAGGAAAATCGCTAAAGATCCGGTGCTGCAGCAGGTGACCATCTGGGATATTAACACAACACAGCAACTGATGGAAATCGCCGCCAATGCGCTGGCCGGTGAGATCGCTGCTGCCAAAGGCGAATACGATAATGCAGTGGCAGCCCTGGAAGCGGCCATTGAAATTGAAGATGGCCTGACCTATAACGAACCGCCTGACTGGTTCTTCCCGGTACGCCACTCCCTCGGCGCCGTGCTGCTGGAAGCCGGCCGGCCAGAGCAGGCAGAGCATGTCTACCGCGCCGACCTCACGATCTTTCCAGAAAACGGTTGGTCCCTCTACGGCCTGAAAACCAGCCTGGCACAGCAAAACAAACAAAGCGAGGCAAAGAAGGTGGAGCAACGTTTTCGCGATGCCTGGGCTTGGTCAGATGTCGAATTGACGGCCTCGCGGTTTTGATGACTGAAAATTGAAAATGGAGGATCGAAGAATCCAATCAATCAGCGTCATGGATTTTCGACCCACATTTTCCCTTGACTTCTTCTAACCTGATCGCTTAATTCTTGCAGCGGCGGGTTGCGAAACGTGTTCAAACCTCCCGACCAACATAGCACACAATTTAGAGACCATAGCTTGCCGAGAAGAAAAGAAACCCAAAATGGCAACGGTTAAGATTGAATCGAAAAAAGCCCCCAAACCCGTTGGGCTGTACCCGCACGCCCGCAAAGTGGGCAACCTGCTTTTCTTGTCGGGCGTCGGGCCGCGGCAACGCGGCAGCGACAAGATTCCCGGCGTAGAGCTGGACCACCGGGGCAACATCATTTCGTATGATATCGAAGCGCAATGTCACGCAGTGTTCAGAAACGTCCGCTACATTCTGGCAGAGGCGGGCTCGAGCTGGGCCAAACTCGTGGACGTCACCGTTTTCCTGACCAACATGAAAGACGATTTTGTAGCCTACAACCGAGTTTACGCCGAGTACTTTGCGGACAATCAGCCGTGCCGAACAACGGTAGAAATCAATTGCCTGCCAACACCCATCGCCATCGAGTTGAAATGCATTGCAACGATCTAATCTGAGTTGTTCATGAATCTGCACCAAAGACACGACCAAGAAATCTTACTACTCAATACTCAAACATTGGAGGGACCAGCTATGCCAGCTTTAAGAGCGTTCAACTTCAAACAATGGATTGACGAACATCGCGACTTGCTGAAGCCGCCGGTGGGTAACAAATGCGTGTACGACGACGCGGAGGATTTCATCGTGATGGTGGTCGGCGGGCCGAACAACCGCAAAGACTATCATTATAATGAAGGTGAGGAATTCTTCTTTCAGATCGAAGGGGATATCGTTTTGAAAACCATTCAGGACGGCAAGAAAGTGGACGTTCCCATCAAAGAGGGTGAAATATTTCTGCTACCGCCGAAGGTACCGCATTCGCCCCAAAGGCCTGAAAACACCGTGGGACTCGTCATAGAAAGAACCAGAAGCAGCACTGAAGACGACGGCTGTATATGGTTCTGCGAAAACTGCGGCGAAAAAGTGTACGATGAGTATTTTCATCTCGACAAGCCTTCGGACATTGTTAACAAACTGCGCGGCGTGATGGAAAAATTCCACGGCTCGGAAGAGCTGCGAACCTGCAAGAACTGCGGCGCCATCATGCAGCCACCAGACAAGAAGTAACTGATGCGGCAAAATGCGCATTTGGTCATTGGCGATTGGCCTTTGCCTGTTGGCCAAAAGCCAATCGCTCAATTCAGGTCAGAATTTGAAACAGAAACATGCTGAAGATCGATATTCACACTCACATTCTTCCCGAGACCTGGCCAGACCTACGGGCACGCTACGGCTATGGCGGTTTTATCAGCCTTGAGCATCACAAGCCGTGCTGTGCCAAAATGATGCTGGATGGCAAATTCTTCCGCGAGATTCAGGACAATTGTTGGTCCCCTGAAACCCGCATGCAGGATTGTGACACTCAGAGCGTGAATGTGCAGGTACTCTCCACCATCCCCATCATGTTTAGCTACTGGGCTAAACCGGAAGACACTCTTGACCTCGCCACAATCCTCAACGACCACATCGCAGGCATCGTATCGGATTACCCGAAACGGTTTATCGGGCTCGGTACCCTGCCCATGCAAGCACCCGATCTGGCTATCCGCGAGCTGGAGAGATGCGTCAAGCAACTGGATTTGCCAGGCGTTCAAATCGGCACGCACATCAACGACTGGAATTTGAACGACGAGCACCTATTTCCGGTTTTCCAGGCAGCGGAAGAATTGGGCGCCGCCGTTTTCGTGCACCCATGGGACATGATGGGCAAAGACAAGATGACGAAGTACTGGCTGCCCTGGCTGGTCGGCATGCCGGCAGAAACCAGTCTGGCCATCTGTTCCATGATCTTTGGCGGCGTGCTCGAGCGTTTGCCAAAACTGCGGGTGGCTTTTGCGCACGGCGGCGGCTCATTCCCCGCCACCATCGGCCGCATCGAGCACGGTTTCAACGTACGCCCAGACCTTTGCGCCGTCGACAACCCCGTCGGTCCCAAGGAATATCTGGGCAAATTCTATCTCGATTCGCTCGTACACGACGCCCGGATGCTCTCCTACCTCATCGAGCTCGTCGGAGCCGACAGGGTGGCGCTGGGCTCCGACTACCCTTTTCCGCTGGGCGAACTGCAGCCGGGCAAGCTGATTGAATCCATGCCGGATCTGAGCGCGGCAACCAAAGAACGCTTGCTGAACGGCTCGGCGCTGGCATGGCTGAACCTGACAAAAGAGCGATTCTCCCCTTGAAAGCTTCACTTGCAATTTCAGGTAAGCCCTTCGAGGCAGACTTCGCCAAGCCGCTGGATATTTCGATTCCGCTTATCTTCGACGGGCCGCAACCAAACACTTACGATGTACCTCCCGCGTCTGCCCGCGCTTACCAGGATGGCACTTTTGTCGGTGACGTCAGCAAGGGCGGCAGTTGCAATTTTGAGCAGTACGCGCTCATCCCGCACTGCAACGGCACCCACACCGAATGCGTCGGGCATATTTCATATGAACGAATTCCTCTGAATTCAATCATTTCTGCGCCCGTGTTCCCGGCCACGCTGGTGAGCATCGCCGCTGAAGAAGCCACCCAATCAAACGAGACTTGCCGACCAGACAAGAATCCGGACGATATGATTTTGACCGCCCGGGCATTGCGGGAGGCACTGCAAGGCTGCAACCCTGCTTTTCTCGAAGGCCTGATCATCCGCACTCTGCCAAATGACAGCGACAAGAAATCGCGGCGGTACATGGCCGCGCCTCCACCCTACTTCTCGGTCGAGGCGATGCAATACGTGGTGCAACTCGGCATTCAGCACCTTCTGCTGGATCTGCCGTCAGTGGACAGGATGTTCGATAAAGGCCTCTTGACCACGCATCACATCTTCTGGGAAGTCGAAGAAGGAAATCACGAGGTTGAGGCGACGAAGTGCTCACGCAAGACCATTACGGAAATGATTTTTGTGCCTGATGAGATAAGAGATGGCCGCTACCTCGTGGCTCTGAACATACCGAACTTCACGGCAGATGCTGCACCCAGCCGTCCTGTACTGTATGCGCTCACACCCTGCTAACTTCAATAATTCCTAACGCAACAAGCCGCAATTGAACCCTCATGTAAGTAAATGACCATGGCGGAGAACTCAAAGAACATTAACACAGAGAGCGCGAAGGACGTTGAGGAAAGACAATTCTCATGAATATGCTTTATTATCATCTGCCCCATTGACCTTCAACGGCTTATCCTTCATGCTTCTTTTCTCCGCCCTCTTTCCGGCCTCTGCGTTGAAATCTTTTCATCGCAAGTTTGCAATTGTTTTCTTCCCATCAATTCGTTATATTTATCCGCGAATTTCAACCTGAAGCCCATGCGAAATTTTTCGAACGACAAATCATACGCGCTCGAGCAGGATTCGCAAGATCCGCTCAAGCCATACCGCGAGCAATTTCACCTCCCGCGCGGCAAGGACGGCGAAACGTGCATCTACTTTTGCGGTAACTCCCTCGGCCTGCAACCGAAGGCAGCCCAGGAGTACGTAGTACAGGAAATGGTGGACTGGGCAAAGTTGGGCGTTGACGGACACTTCGAGGCGAAACATCCCTGGCTGCCCTACCATGAATTTCTGACTGAGCAGACCGCGCGCCTGGTCGGAGCGCAACCGGCGGAAGTCGTGGTCATGAACACCCTGACTGTAAATCTGCACCTTATGATGGTTTCCTTTTATCGCCCAGCAACGCGCCGCTTTAAAGTTCTGATGGAAGCAAAGGCCTTCCCATCTGATCAGTACGCGGTGCAATCGCAGGTGAAGTTTCATGGGTACGACCCCGAAACTGCGATCCTAGTGGTGGGGCCGCGCGAGGGGGAATCTTACATCCGGACCACGGATATAGAAGATGTTCTCGAGGAACAGGGCGAATCCATCGCAATGGTCTTGCTGGGCGGCGTGAACTACTACGGCGGACAGGCGTTTGAGATGGAAAAAATCGTGCAGGCGGGTCACGCAAAGGGCTGCGTAGTAGGATTTGACCTTGCGCATGCCGCCGGTAACCTGCTTCTGGATTTGCACGGCTGGGATGTTGACTTTGCGGTCTGGTGCTCTTACAAATACCTCAACGGCGGGCCCGGCTGCGTCGCCGGCTGCTTTGTTCACGAACGCTTCGCCAACCGGCCAGAGCTGCCGAGATTCTCAGGCTGGTGGGGACAAAACAAGCAGACGCGCTTTCGCATGACGCAGGAATTCGGCGCTATCCCAGGCGCGGAGGGCTGGCAACTGAGCAACCCACCCATTTTGCCACTGGCATCCCTGCGCGCTGCGATGGATATCTTCGATGCAGCAGGCATGCCCGCCCTGCGCCAAAAAAGCGAACGCCTCACAGGCTACCTGGCACTCTTGCTTCAGGACAGCTGCGGGGAAAATGTTGAAATACTCACTCCGGAAGACCCTGAACAGCGCGGCTGTCAACTATCGATCAAAGTCAGGGAACACGGCAAACAGCTTCATGAAATACTCAAGGCTCGCAGTGTGGTCTGCGACTGGCGCGAGCCGGACGTCATCCGCGTTGCGCCAGTGCCAATCTACAACTCATTTATCGACGTGTTCAACTTTGTAACAATTTTTTCCGAAGAACTAACACAACTGAAAACACAGACAGTTTAAGCACTAAAATAAGGTAACGTTATGGCAATCGACCAAGAATTACTGGACATTCTCCGCTGTCCGGACACCCATGCTGTCCTCGAGGTTCTCCCCGAGAAAAAGGTTGAAAAGATTAATGCCCTCATCGAGCAAGGTAAGGTCAAGTTCAAAGACGACACACCCGTCGAACAGCCCCTGCAGGAAGCGCTTGTTACCGAAAACGGCAAAACCATCTACCGGGTGGACGACGAGATCCCGATCATGCTTATCAACCGGGGCATACCTACCGAACAGTTAGGCGACTTTTAGCATCAGCGCGCACATGAAAAGCATTGAAGAAATCATGCGGGAAATCGCCGCCGGCATGGCGTTTCTGGAACCCATGCAGAGAATCGAATACCTCATCGACCTGAGCAAAAAAGCGAAGGGGTTGCCGAACGAATTGCGCACGGACGAAAACAAAGTCTACGGTTGCGCGTCCGAGACCTGGCTGGCAGTTCAGGAGGAAGATGACCGCATGACCATCGCAACCGACTCCGAGGCGGCCATCGTGAAAGGACTGCTGCAGCTTCTGGAGCAATGCTTCAATGGCCATTCCAAAGAAGAAATTGTCTCTGTTGACGGACAGCGCGTGCTAGACACCGTCGGACTGGGCGGCTCGCTCTCTAACCGGCGCATGAACGGATTCGCCAGCGCCATCGAAAAGGTTCAGCGGCAGTTGCGGGAACGCATCGAACTGGAAAAGAAGCAATTGCACTGAGCCATGCTCTACGTCGTCACGTATCTTGTGGCTGTTGTGCTCGCCAACATCAGCGTCACCATGTTCGGGCCATCGGTGGCGGTTTTGAATGCGTTCCTCTTCATCGGCCTGGACCTGACTGCGCGCGACCGGCTGCACGACGCGTGGCAGAACGACCGGCTCTTCTTCAAAATGGCCGGCTTGATCGCTACAGGTTCCTCTCTTTCATTCGTCTTAAACCGCGACGCGGGACCTGTTGCGCTGGCCTCTTTCTTGGCATTCGCCGGCGCCGCGTCTGTGGACGCGCTGGTTTATCACCGCCTGCTCAACTATCCAAGATGGCTGCGAATCAATGGCTCAAACATCCCAAGCGCCGCTGTCGATTCGTTGGTATTTCCAGCCCTCGCGTTCGGCTTTCCCCTCTTGTGGAAAATCATGCTGGGGCAATTCGCTGCGAAAGTTCTGGGCGGTCTTTGCTGGTCGTTTGTGCTGTCGGCAATTGAACACCGCCGCATCTCTCCGGCGAATCCCCAAAACGAGAGGTTATAACGATTGGGTGATTGAGAACCCATTGCATTTTCCCATTATGTTTGATACGAAAAGACACCCTCAACCAAATGTCCAAGTCAACGCCAATGTCCAATAACTGCATCACCCTCGTTGGCGCAGGTCTCGCCGGCTCCCTCCTGTCAATCTATCTTGCCAAAAGAGGCTTCGATGTCGAAGTCTACGAACGCCGGTCTGACATGCGGGCGGAAGAAATCAGCGCCGGACGTTCCATCAACTTAGCCCTTTCGACCCGAGGCATTCACGCGCTGGATGAAGTAGGATTGAAGCAGGAGGTCATGCGAATCGCCATCCCGATGAAGGGCCGCATGGTGCACGACTTGAACGGCGGGCTTGCTTTCCACCGGTACGGCAAGGACGACACAGAAGTCATCAACTCGGTCTCGCGTGGAGAGCTCAACATGAAGCTGATGACCGAAGCCGAAAAACAGGGCGTGCAGATTCACTTCAACCGGCGCTGCACCGGGATAGATTTTGGCGCCGATAAGGTCATCTTTCAGGACACAAAGAGCAAAGCGGAACGCAAGACACGGGCAAGTGTTGTGATTGGCACCGACGGCTCGGCCTCAGCCATCCGCAACGACATGCAGCGAGAGGACAAGTGCGCCTTCTCACAAGATTTTCTGGAACACGGCTACAAAGAGCTGACCATTCCGCCCGGAACAAACGGCGCGTTTCAACTGGAAAAAAACGCGCTGCACATCTGGCCACGCGGTGCTTACATGCTCATCGCGCTGCCAAACCTCGACGGCAGCTTTACCTGCACGCTTTTCTTTTCATTCGAAGGCCAACCCAGTTTTGCCCGTTTGCAAACCGAAGCAGATGTTTCGCGCTTTTTTGAAGCACAGTTTCCTGATGCGGCGCCGCTCATGCCCACACTGGTGGAGGATTTCTTTGCCAACCCCACGGGCAAACTGGCCACCGTCAAGTGCCAGCCGTGGCATGTCGCGGGCAGCGTCTGCTTGCTGGGAGATGCCGCGCATGCCATCGTGCCGTTCTTCGGACAGGGCATGAATTGCGCTTTTGAAGATTGCACAGTCCTGAACGAGTGCATCGGAAAGTTGCGTCCGGACTGGGCAAGCATCTTCAAAGAATTTGAGGCTTTACGAAAGGTTAATGCGGACGCTATCGCGGATCTTGCCTTAGCCAACTACCACGAAATGCGCGATCATGTGGCCGACCCGAAGTTTCAACTGAAGCGGCAAGTTGAGTTTGCACTGGAAGAAAAATATCCGGGTGTGTTCATTCCGAGATATTCCATGGTGAGCTTTCACCGCATTCCTTATTCTGTGGCGAAGTCACGCGGCGAAATTCAGGCAGACATTCTGCACGAACTGTGCGACCCAATTGACACGCTTGAGCAGGTGGACTGGATGTCCGCTGAAAGGCTGATACGAGATAAGTTGCAGGAGAAGCTTCTGGACGGTTAGATTAGGACAAAGTGGTTTGAAGATTAGAAAATTCAACCACAAAGCTATCCGCGATTGACAGAATTTGCATGTTCAAAGTAGTTCAAAGTATTTGTTCCATAATGATTATTATCAGGTGCACGACAGTTCGGGAATAAATTATCATTTCGCGGACCATGATGACTACATGTTCCTGCAATTTTGATATAATTTGTCCCACTTCCAAATAACTCCAAATCTGCCACCTCTACTAACAGTGTATCTTTTGCAACCAATGTGTCTCCCTCCGAAATGGTGGTCGCAACGAATTCAATCTCCCCACCGAAAATCGGTGCCCGGTAACCGAATTGAATCCTGCCGTTGGCATCGGTTCGGGCTGTAAATGTGCCATGGGCTGTAGCTGTGTTGGCGCCATAAATCGTAAACACACCTAAACTGTCTTGCTGCGGTTGAATCGTATGGTCGTGGCCTCCGGACGGCAGAATTATTCGTGCGGTTAGCGGTTACCGGTAACGTCGCGCTTCTTGCGTAGGCTATACTCTCCAAAGACTTCGCTTGCGAACCATCCGGGGCGAGTAAATTGCCGTACAACTACACGTTGGCGTCCAGTGAAAATTGACCGGGGGCGTTATGTGATGGTTGAAAGAAAAACCCGGGGGGGTGCTCAGACTGTGGGGAAGATTGTTGGCACGAGGTCAAAGGTTGGGGAAACGGATGCCCGTTCCCCCAGCCTGCAATAGTCTTCGGCTGCTACACACACGCGCTGGCTTGATTTGATTGCACGCTAACTCCTTACTTACACCCCACCGTTTTGATGGAATCCGACCCTTCGATTGCCTCGCCGCCCAATGTCTTTCCACTCAGGGTCGCCTCTGTATCTCCACATTGGATGCCGGTGTCCTGGGTTCAATACTTAACTCTCATAGTGTTAACTAAATGTTTAAGTTTTCCTCTGCCTGCCTCCGCGGTCCCGGCGAACTCTGCGTAAAATCAGTTCAGGTTAGTTTGCCAAAAGACTTCTGAGCCTAAATACCTCCTCCAAGAAAGTTCTTGACATTTCTTTAACAATTTTTGATATTCAACGAATCAGAAGCGATTTTTGAACTCATATATCAAAATTCGTTTTCGTCATTTACTCGCCGTTGGTGTTAAATTATAAACATATTTTTGTTGAAT
>SMXE01000138.1 GCA_004357015.1 Caldithrix sp. | reverse complement strand
ATTTGGGAAAACGAGTTAAAGGGAGATTTTGATGGCGCGGAAAAAGAGAATTGCAGTGATTCCAGGCGATGGTATCGGTATCGATGTGACTGTCGAAGCGATCAAAGTACTCGATGCGATTCGTGAGAAACACGGTCTTGACATCGAGGTAAAGGATTTTGACTATGGTGCGGAACGGTACTTGCGGGATGGCACCACCATGCCCGAGGAGCAAGTCGAAGATTTTAGAAGCAATTACGACGCCCTTTATATCGGCGCGCTCGGCGACCCCCGGGTGCCCGACATGGCGCATGCGCGAGACATTTTGCTCGGACTGCGTTTCAAGCTCGATCTATTCGTGAATTATCGCCCCATCAAACTCACGGATCAGAAACTCTGTCCCTTAAAAAACAAGACCGAGGCAGATATTGATTTCGTGGTTTTCCGGGAAAACACAGAAGGACTTTACGTGGGCATGGGTGGCATTTTCAAAAAGGGCACCCCGGATGAAATTGCGATACAGGAAGATGTCAATACGCGCAAAGGGGTGGAACGCATCATCCGCTACGCGTTTGAGTTTGCGAAAGAGAAAGGGCGACCGAAAGTAACAATGTCGGACAAAAGCAACGCGCTGCGCTTTGGGCACGACCTCTGGCTGCGCACGTTCGAGGAGGTCGGCGCTGAGTACCCGGACATCGAAAAAGAGCACATTTACGTGGATGCGCTTACCATGCAGTTGATCAAACGGCCGGAGCAGTTCGAGGTCATTGTGACCTGCAACATGTTCGGCGATATCGTGACTGACCTCGGGGCGCAATTGCAGGGCGGGCTCGGACTGGCGGCATCGGGGAATATCAACCCTGACGGCACATCGATGTTTGAACCGGTGCACGGCTCAGCGCCCAAGTACGCCGGCAAAAACGTGGCAAACCCGCTGGCAGCCATCCTGACCCTGGGCTTATTGCTGGACTATCTCGGCTATTCCGAGCAGAATGGTTTGGTTGAAAAGGCTGTTGCAGAAGCCATCAAGACTAACAACACCACAAAAGATCTGGGGGGAAATCTCGGCACGAAGCAAGTCGGGGATTTTATTTGTGGGATGATTTGAAGCGGCGGTGAACTGGATCACTCTTCACGCCACTTATCCAATTCACGCCTTTCTTTCTTGGTAGGTCTTCCCTTGTACTTTCTTTTGCCTTGCTTGTCCCACTCCTGCAGCAGTTCAAACAACTCTTTCGATTCCTCAGACATCTCCACCTCGTGCTCCCGATACAGGTTTCTTGCGTCCTTGTTCGAGATGCTCTTGTAAACGATATCGACCACGTCAAACGTGCGATACTTGCTTTTCGCCTTGATGATAATAACATCGCCGATTTTGACCATGCGCGCCGGCTTGGACTTCACATTGTTGATTTTCACTTTGCCGTCATCGCAGGCGCGGGTTGCTATTGCACGCGTCTTGTATAGGCGACTCAACTTTAGCCATTTGTCGAGGCGTATGGTTTTGTCAACTGTTTCGCCGGATTGCATGGTTTAAGTTAGGGCAAGCCTCATAAAGAATCAAGGCCGAATTTTCGGGAAAGGGGGCAGGCTGAGTGCAGATTTTAGTTCCGGATGCGGGCGTACAGAGTTTTGGGTGTAATGCCGAGCATTCGGGCAGCCCGGGATTTGTTTCCCATCGTCAACCGCAGCGCTTTCTTGATGTGCTCGTCCACCATGTCATCCAGCGTCGGGTATGAGGAATTAGCCATATCAGAGAAGTCGAGCTGGTGGAGATGCTTTGGCAGCAGGGTCTTGTCCTGGCAGGTCAGGAGCAGGGCATCGAGCACGATATTGAGTTCATCAAAATTGAGCGGCCAGTTGTACTCCACCAGCAACTCGTACAACTCCTCGGAGATGGATTCGGCGTACGAGAAGCGCTCTCTTTTCTTCTTTTCGAAAGCCGCAGAAATGAGATCGCGCAGCTCGTGTTTTCTGAGGCGCAGCGGCTCGATTCGAACCTCAACGTTTGATAGCTGTTGAAGAAATTTGTCCAGTTCCGAGTTGCCGTCCTGGGAAACCGTTCCGGCAGAGACTGAGGCGATCAGACGAAAATTTGGCCACGGCTTGCCGTTGTGGCCGTTGTCTGCATTCATGTCCTCAAGCATTTTGAGCAGAAACACATGCTCTTCCTTACCCAAATTCTCGATGCCATCCAGATAGAGCGTATCGCCATTCTGGAGATTATAAGGAAGAAGATTCTTGAGCGATCTGTGGCAGACCTTCTGGAAAAACAGCTTGCCATCGATCTCTTCGGCGATGATCTTGGCTAACATGGCAGGTTGGCCGCCGGCTTCGGCGCGGATGAGTATGGGTACCTTTTGTTTTTCAGTATCCAGGTTTTTGACCCGCTCCTGCAACTCGTAAAGGTTTATTCCGAGCAGCCTCTGATAATACTTGACCAAGTCGTACTCACATTTTTCGAAGTTCTCAAGCTTGCGCAGCGCACGGTTGTAGTCGATAGCACCTCTGATGGTCAGCTTTAAGTCCATCATATCGATGGGCTTGCCGTGATACTGGAAGACGCCCATTTTCAGAAACTCATGACGCAAAACAATGTCCTGTCCTGAGATGATGATCATGGGAACGGTGGGATTGGATTTTAGGAGTTTTTCGATCATTGTGAACGGGTCAACGCTCAAGCCGGGCATGTTCACATCCAGAATCGTCGCATTAAGCCGCCACAGATTCGACTCGAACTTTTCCAGGACTTCGTTCCAGTTTCGGGCGATCAACAACTGGTGTTCCTTCTGCAGAAGGCGCACCATGAAATCCAAAAAAGTTTGTTCGTCATCGGCGACAAGGAGAGTGGTTATGCTCATTGTTTTCCCGATCGGTATTTTTTGAGCATGTATTTGTGACTAGGTTACAATGTCGGGCGAAAATATAAGAATTATTCCACTAAATGGCAAACATATTACCAAATTTTAATTGGCGAAGGTAAGCAGCACCCCTGTCACGGGCAAGCGGAATTTCATTCTGGCTCATGTTTTGTGCCATCAAGGTTTCGAATGTAAGAAGTAAGATGGCGAGTTTCAAAGAATCGATGTGAATTGTCCGAGATGCCCTTGACAAATGTGCGATGTTCCAAGTGGTAAAAACTACAAGCAATTATTGCACAAAAATCTGCCCGTCTCACCCTAAAACAGTGTAATTAGTTCACTCAGCCTGGATTCATATGTTTAGATTCTGTCAAGAGTTGCAGGAAAAATGGTGTTTAGCGCTTGAGACCAATTAAGAAGTCACGGCCTCTTGGCAGAAATGGCCAGAAATGACCCATGTTTACACAGGAAAGGCGAAAGCCCAACCTGATAACAACCCAAAAACTATATGTTTCGCTATATATCAACGTCGCTTGGTGAGACATTGTTGTCGATTATCAAAACGTTATTTATAATAATTAAAAACAGCAAGTTACATCAATTTTTTATGGATGGCACCATAATTGCAGTGTGCATGGCCGTAAAGTCAAGGAAGACCCAAACGAACTAACAATAAGGTAGGTGATCCTATGAAAAAGTCAACGATTATTGCTGCTCTGCTTCTGACAGGTGTCCTATACGGGACAGTGTCGGCGCAGACGTCTGGCGTCTTGTGGATCAAGACGTTCAGTCCGGGTCGCACGTCGTTGAACGATCCGGGGATTGATAGAGCGTCGCTTGCGGCGCTGGACGAACTGATGAAAGTCACTGATCTCGAAGTGACCTTTCTGGGTTCCGCCGACAGCGTTGGCTGGTATTTTGATGGCCGGGCTGTTCATACTGACATTTCAGAAGCCTGGAACGATGCCAAACGTCTGGGGAGAGCTCGTGCTTTAAGGGCGCGGTATGATCGCGGCAATGTGGGGGTAACGCATGAAAATATCGCCGGCGTGAAGGTCGTCTGGAAAAAGCGTGTTTCGCCGGATGACTACGAAATGCAGATGACGCGGTTGGAGCAGGAAAACAACGAGCTGAACCAGAAGTTGGATAAACTTGAGCAGGATGTGCATGAACTTCATCCGGTATTGGCGGCCAAAGGCCAACCCCCTTTGACGAGCTATACGATTAATGAATACCCCAGCCTTTTTGACTGGTTTCTCCAGGGTGGCATGTGGAGCTGGCAGTCCGCTTCCGGCAAGACTTTGATTTCGCCATCCCTGGCATTGGGCATCATTATCGACAAGACGTCGTTCGTTCTGCAAGGTGGAGTAACACCGTGGCACATCTCTACTTCTGAAGGCAACCAGGCAGAGTCGTTCGTCTATCTCGGCCTGAAACATATGAAAACAAAAGGCTTTGGCATGACCGCCGGCATCTTCAGAGGTTGGGAGTTTTTTACCGCTACCGACAACTGGTCATTTAAGACTACCGGTTTTTCCAGCGGGATCGTGTTGAAGTACGGTGTTTTTGAATTCAATCCCGCATTGAGTTACTCGAGTTCGGACTCCATTTTCGATAAAGAAGGCTGGAAAGTGGGCGCAACGCTGGGTGTAAGTATCAATTTTAATGAGGCATTCTAGGACTGACATGTCCTTAAAAGCAAATTATTCAGGTATGGTGGAGCAAATAACAATGAGAAGAATTTTGATAGCGCTGGCGGTCGTGGTTCTCGGCTGCAGTAAGGCTGAAATTCCTCTTGGCCCGGCTCGCCAGACCACTCTTGAAGTCATCGCGATTGATGTTAACGGCTCCGAGGTAGACTCCGCCGATGTATTTCTGGATGGTGTGAAGGTTGGTGTTACTCCGTATAATTCTCAAGATGTTCAACCAGGGTTGCGCGCCTTGAGGATTACACAGGACGGGTTTAGAGTGTATTCCGAGCAATTGGTGGTGGTCGAAGGGGGCGTGTATGTAATTGAAGCTGTCATGGAGCCATTGCCTCCGGATCAGGGGCAACTGCTCGTCTCAGTTAACCTCGATTCGACTCTGGTACAGGTTCTCGATGCAAGCAATAGGCTGGTGGCCGAGACTTACCACAAAACATCCGTGCATTTCCTGTCACCGGGGGACTATCTGGTGACTGGCCGGAAAGAGGGTTTCCCGACAGTAGAAGAGTCCGTAGAAATTCATCCAAGTCAAACGACGACGGTGAATCTGGAACTGGATACCGACGGCGCTCCGGCGCTTGCTTTCAGCATCGTCGAAGATACGGTGAAACTTGGTGAGCCCATCAATCTTACTTGGCAGTCGAACGGTGTCCAGGTGATCGTTGACCAGGGCGTCGGGGTTCGCGGTCCTAACGGTTCTGAGAGACTGGTCTGCGCCACGGCCGGCTTGAAGGTTTTTACTGCCACAGCCTACAGTATCGACAAT
>SMXE01000003.1 GCA_004357015.1 Caldithrix sp. | reverse complement strand
GTCTGATAAAACCGCGCGTGTCCTTCGGAATGGAGAGCCGGCTGGTAGCCGCGTCCGTGAACATGTCTTTCAGTTCTCCGGAATCCAACAGTTCCCTCATTCTGGCAAGCTCCGCCATAAAATTGTCAATCGCAGAACGGATGTTCGCCTTGTTGGTCGCGATAATGTCCCGCCAAATATCAAATGGACTCGATGCCACGCGCGTCATGTCGCGGAAACCGCCGGCAGCGAGATTCAAATAGGCCGCGTCCCTTTCGTTCAAATGAGCAGCGTAGTTCATCAGCGTCACTGCCAGTACTTGCGGTAAATGGCTCACCACCGCAGCGATTTCATCGTGCAACTTGGCAGTCAAGAAAACCGCTTTGGCGCCCATCAGTTCCACAAGGCTCACAAAATCATTGCGCACCGCGCTTGGAATCGAGGTGCTCGTTGTCAACACATAAATTGCGTTTTCAAACAGCAGCGGATCGGCATTTTCAAGGCCCCCGCGCTCGGCGCCGGCCATAGGATGCCCACCTAAAAAATAAACGCCCGTGGGCAGGCGTTTGTTGGCTTCGGCCACAATTTTGTTCTTGGTGCTTCCCACGTCCGTGACCAGGGTACCGGGCGCAACATGTTTCCCCACCGCGTCGAGCGTTTCGATGATGCTCTGAATGGGTGTGGCGATGATCACGAGATCAGCGCCCCTCACTCCGGCAGCGACGTTTTCAAGTGCGTGTGCTTCGTCGATGAGTCCCTGCTCGAGCGCTTTCCTGACCACATTTTCAAAGTCTACACCGGTAATGATAGCAGGGACATTTTTCCGTTTGAACACCGCCGCCAGGGAGCCGCCGATGAGACCGAGACCAATTATGGTAATTTTCTTAAATCGCAAGCTCTTTGCGCCTTCGCATCTTTGCCTGAACTTGTGGAATCCTGCGTGCTATAATACGGAAGCGGTCATTCACTTTCAAGCAAAATCACCAGGCTCTTCCAACGGCTCGTGCGATTATCTCAAGCTCCTGCATCAGTTTTTCGAACTGCTCCGGGTAAAGCGATTGCGCCCCGTCGGACAGGGCTTGCTCCGGGTTTTTGTGTACCTCGACCAGCAGTCCGTCGGCGCCCGCTGCGATTGAGGCCCTGGCCATAGGCGCCACTTTGTCGCGTTTGCCCGTGGCATGGCTTGGGTCTGCGATGATGGGCAGATGGCTGAGTTTTTTTACTACCGGAATAGCCGAAATGTCCAGCGTATTTCTGGTATAGTTCTCAAATGTTCTGATGCCGCGTTCGCATAGAATAACGTCGAAATTGCCGCCGGCCATGATGTACTCCGCAGCCATCAACAATTCCTCGATGGTGGCGGACATACCGCGTTTGAGTAGAACCGGCTTGCGGATTTTCCCCAGGTCCCGCAGTAGCGAGAAATTCTGCATGTTTCTGGCGCCCACCTGCAGAATATCCACATACTCGATCATCAACGGAATTTGGCTGCTTTCCATGACCTCTGAAACACTCACCATGTCGTTTTCGGCGACGGCTTCGTTCAAGTACTTCAGACCCTCTTCTCCCATGCCCTGAAAACTGTAAGGCGATGTGCGCGGCTTGAAGGCGCCGCCGCGCAGCACTTTGGCGCCTGCCTGCCTGACAATCCGGGCGGTTTCTTTGATCTCATCCCGGCCTTCAACCGAGCAGGGCCCGGCCATCATCACCAACTGGTCACCGCCGACACGCACGTCCTTGACCTGCACCACCGTGTCCTCCGGATGAAATGTACGGCTGGCCAATTTGTACGGCTCCGTGATTTGAATCACTTTGTAGACATCGGACAGGACCTCCAGCATGCGCGGATCCAGCCCGCGCTTGTCGCCAACTGCGCCCAGCACAGTCTGGTTGACGCCGGTGGAGCGGTGCACGTCAAAATTCATTTCAGTTAATTTGGAAATCACTTTCTGAATGTTTTCCTCTGTTGCGCTCTCTGACATAACGACCACCATTTCTATTCGCTCCTCTCTTTATTTCCTTTTGTGACATCTTTCTCGACCTTGCGGGATTCGTCAATGAGGCGCTCAAAAATTCGCCGAACGCCGCCCGCAGTGAGCGGACCTGCATTTTCCCGCACGACCCGCGCGATGATCTGCACTTCTCTTTCCGGCGAATAAATGGGTTCTCCATCACGGCGTTTTATGTCGCCAATCCGAATCGAATAAGCCGCCCGCAGATTGAGAAGTTTTAGAATTTCCTTATCCACGTCGTCTATTTTCCGACGCCAATCATCAATGTCCATGCCCAACTCCTTTCAATGATGCTTTTAACTCAGCAATGAAGTCTGAGACTCTGTTCAGCTTAAGGTGTAACGGCTCGCCTCCTGCCAATAGTTTTATGACTGCGCTGCCGACGATGACACCGTCGCAATGCCGGCTAATTTCAGCGGCGACCTTTCCACTTGCAATTCCAAAGCCGGCGAAGCAGGGTGTTCCGTCTGCCCACGACCTGGTGCGCTGCAGAAAAGCCAGTGTCTCTTCAGAGACGCTTTTCCGCGCACCGCTCACGCCAGTAACCGAAACGCAGTAGAGAAAATCGCGCGTCATGCCGGCGACCTTCTTAATCCTATCTTCAGCCGTGTTGGGCGAAACCAGGAAATTCAAACCCACCGTCGCGTTCTCAAATGCCGGAGCAATGCGCGCGGACGCTTCCGGAAGGAGATCCGGGATAATGAAGCCGTCCACACCCGCGGTGGCAGCCGTATCAACGAGGCGCGCCAGACCATATTTAAGCATCGGATTCAGATAACCCATGAGTACAATGGGCAGTTCGCTGTGCCGCCGAATGTTTTCCACAAGATGCAGTGCGCCCGGCAACGTCATGCCGCTGTCGAGCGCCTGCTGGGACGATTCCTGAATCGTCGGGCCGTCCGCAATTGGGTCGGAAAACGGAATGCCGAGCTCGACAAAATCCACGCCAGCTGCTTCAAGGCGAAAAACAACCTCCGCAGTGGCTTCCGGTTCCGGGTAACCGGCGGTAAGGAAAACAGACAGAATCTTTTCGCTCTGAGCCACCTTGTGCTGAATCAATTTTGCAAGCCTGCTCACTTTGTGCTCCCTGACGCATCCAGGTCCAGCCTTTCGCGCACGGAATGAACATCTTTGTCACCGCGTCCGGACAGGCACAGAACAACGGATTCATCGGCTGGCATGCCAGGGACTACTGTCACTAAGTGCGCAATGGCATGCGCGGTCTCGAGTGCCGGAATGATGCCTTCAGTACGCGAAAGCAGTACGAAAGCCTCCAGCGCCTCTTTATCGTCCACTGCGTAATATTCCACCCTGCCGGCGTCCTTCAAAAAACTGTGTTCCGGCCCCACCCCGGGATAATCCAGACCCGCAGAAATCGAATGCGCTTCCTGCACCTGGCCGTCCTCGTTCTGCAAAAGATAGCTCATCGCGCCGTGCAGCACGCCAACGGAGCCCGCGGACAGAGTCGCAGCATGCTGGTCAGTGGCTACCCCCAGTCCGCCTGCTTCCACGCCGATGAGCCTGACGTTTTTGTCTTGCAAGAACGGGTAAAACATGCCCATAGCATTGCTGCCACCGCCGACGCAGGCGATAACGCTGTCTGGCAGCCGGCCGGCCCGCGCCATGAACTGCCTGCGCGTCTCCTGGCCGATCACCGCCTGAAAATCGCGCACGATCTGCGGGTAAGGATGCGGTCCAACCACGGAGCCAATCAGGTAGAATGTATCAGCCACGTTGGTCACCCAGTCCCGAATTGCCTCGTTGATAGCGTCCTTCAGCGTGCGACTGCCCGTGGTCACAGGCCGAACCTCGGCGCCCAGCAGTCGCATTCTGAACACGTTCAACGCCTGGCGCTGCGTATCCTGTACGCCCATATAAACGACGCACTGCAAACCGAGTTTGGCCGCCACGGTTGCGACTGCAACGCCGTGCTGTCCTGCGCCGGTTTCCGCGATGATGCGCTTCTTGCCCATTCGTTGCGCCAGCAGAATCTGGCCGAGCGCATTGTTGATTTTATGCGCGCCAGTGTGATTTAAGTCCTCACGCTTCAAGTAGATTTTTGCCCCGCCAAGTTTCTGCGTCAACCGCTCAGCAAAGGTCAGTGGCGTGGGTCTGCCGGAGTATTCCTTCAAGACGGCATCCAACTCAGAGCGAAAGTCCGGATCACTTTTTGCGGTCAAATATGCAGCCTCGAGTTCATCGAGCGCGGGAATAAGGACTTCCGGAACGAACTTGCCACCGTAGGCGCCGTAATAGCCGTGTTGGTCGGGGGTTTTGTCGTATGTTTCTGGCATTTGGTTACTGGTTAATCGTTATTGGTTATTGGGTGTTTTGACTGCTTTGAAAAAGGCATGGAGTTTTTTCGGATCCTTCTTTCCGGGTTGCGCCTCTACCCCGCTGCAAACATCCACGGCGTAAGGTAAAACAAGCGCCATCGCCCCGGCGACATTGTCCGGATTCAGGCCGCCGGAGAGAATGATTCGGCCGTAGTCTTTTGCAGAGCGCGCCAGGGTCCAATCATACGTCTGGCCGGTGCCGCCGTAGCGTGTGCTGTCGAGCGTATCGAGGAGAAATGTCCCTTGCCCGAATGCCCGCAACGTTTCCTCCGGCAACTCATCGCGCACGCGCAGGACTTTGACGTACTTCCCTTTGAGTTTGCGGGCGAAAGATGGCGTTTCGTCACCGTGCAACTGCGCGACCTCGATGCCAACGTTTTGAAATGATTCGTTAACGGTCGCAACCGCAGCGTTAACGAAAACGCCCACAATGGTCACAAACGGCGGCAGTTCGCGCACGATCTCGCGGGCGCGGTCCGGCGCAATGCAGCGCGGGCTCTTTGCATAGAAAATAAAGCCAAGCGCATCCGCGCCGAGTTCGCACGCCAGCAGGGCGTCCGCCAGATTTGTAATGCCGCAGACCTTCACTTTGGGCATTTTACCACCCCTGTGAAATCTCGCAGCGCCTTGCCAACATCCGGCTGCCGCATCAACGTTTCACCAATCAGCACCGCATCGATGCCGTACTTGCTGAGACGCTCGATATCTGCACGTTTCTTGATGCCGCTCTCTGACACAACTGTGATTTCGGGCGGAACGATTTCCATGAGCTTCTCGGTGGTGGCCAGGTCAACCGTCAAGGTACTCAGATCACGATTGTTGATGCCGATAAGCCCATAGTCTTCCGACAGTGCGCGCTCCAACTCACGGAAGGAATGCGCCTCCACCAGAAAATCGAGGTCCATTTCGCGCGCTGTTGCCACCAGTTCGTCACACTGCCGACGCGACAGCACCGCCATGATCAGCAGAATGGCGTCCGCCCCGCACGTCCGTGCTTCCACTACCTGGTACGGATCGATCATGAAGTCCTTGCGTAGCAGAGGCAGATCGACGGCTTCCCGCACCGCTTGCAAGTGGTCGGTGTGGCCGGAAAAGTAAGTCTCATCGGTCAAAACAGAAATTGCGGCAGCGTCATTCTCGGCGTACTTCCCGGCGATGTTCACGGGATCGAAGTCTTCGCAAATTACGCCGGCGGACGGGGAGGCTTTTTTGATTTCGGCAATCACGGCAAGGTCAGCCCGCGTCCGCAACGCGTTGGCAAATCTGAGCGGTTCATCCAGATAGCGCACGGC
>SMXE01000137.1 GCA_004357015.1 Caldithrix sp. | reverse complement strand
GACAAGGGCATGGCGATGCGGGTGCGCGCCGACATGCGAATCGGCAGCTTCGGCACCATCAACGTTGAAATGGAAAAGAAAGATGATGACTTTCACAATGTGGCCACCCGGTTCGGCACCGGCAACAACAGCCTGAGCACAAGCTTAAACGCCAATGTCAACATCGACCAGATTCTGCCGCAGTCCTGGGGCATCGCCATGCCGCTGAGCCTGAACTTTCGCGAAAGTGAGAGCGACCCCAAATACTTTCCGGGCCTGGATCGGGAAGTGACTCAGACTGACCTGAGCGATTCGACAACGCTGGCCAAGATTCAAACCAAAAGCACGCAAACCGGTTTCAATATTTCATTTCGCCGGCAGGCGAAGTCGAAGAACTTTTTTGTGAAAAATACGCTGGACAATATGTCCTGGAGCCTGGGTCGTTCCAAAAACGAACAGCACAGCCCCACCATCGCGGAATCCCGCACCACTTCCTGGAATGGCAATTTCGACTACCGACTTACTTTTGGCCGCAACAATTTTTTCAAACCGCTTGGCTGGCTGCCCGGTCTGCCCATCATTAAGAACGCCAAGGAAACCAAGTTGTATTTCACACCCCAGAATGTTTCCTTTCGCGTCAATGGCGCCAGGACGGAGCGCTTCAGCCAGAACAGAATTCAGAACTCCGATCAGCTCGCCGAACCTAATGAGACCAAGAATTTCATCTTTGACCGCAGCGTGCGGGCAAGCATGAAGATTTTTGAAAACCTGACGGTGGACTTTAACCGAGCGCAAAAAGCACAAATGAAGGACAAGAAGTTCAATGACTTCTTGAAATTTGATTTCCTGGATATCAGCAAAACGCAGGCGTTTACGGTCAGATATTCCCCGCAGGTCTTCAGTTGGTTGACAAACAATCTTACCTATACTGCCAACTACCGCTGGGCTAATAACTTGCAGAACCAATCTACCGGTAGAAGCGCCAACAACAGCATAACCAGACAAGCTGATTTCAACTTTCGGTGGAAGCAACTGGTGCAGTCTATTTTCGGTGGTGGTTCAAAGCAGACGCCGCGCAGAGGTCGGCCGCGGGGTCGGCCAGGTACCGGCGGCAGGGGCACGAACCAGGAAGATCCCGGACGGGTGGACAACTTTAGCTACTTTCAACAGGAAAGCCCGGGCTCGTCTTTTAACCCTCTGAATCTTATAAGGGACTTTTTCTCCGGATTCAAGGATATTCAATTCAGCTACTCCGAGCGCAACGACAACCGGCAGTCCGGCCTCTCTGACAAAGAGCCGAGCGCAAAATTCCAGTTTGGTCTGGACGATGACACCGGCGTTGGGACTGTGGCCGACCTGAGCGGTACATTCCTGAACAGGAGCGAAACAAAGAACATGTCAGTCAGCTCCGGAATCGCACTTGGCCGGGCCATAGATATCGGGCTGCGATTTCAGCAAAACGACCAGGAAAACAACTCTTTCCAGACATCGGGCAGCACAGCCACCGGTAGTTCCTCCAGGAGCTTCTTAATGCAAGATCTCGACAAGGGGGGCGGACTACCTTTCCCGGAATGGAATGTGCGTATTGCGGGACTGAACAGCCTGCCGTTTTTTAGCAGGATTTTCACCAACGTTACTTTCAGCCACGCTTATACGGGGCAGAAAAGTGAGAGCTGGACCGGTAATTCAGGTAATCTGACCACCGAAAATTTCACGCGCAACTTTCGGCCACTCGGAAAACTCGACCTCAACTTCAAGAACGGCTTTACCGGGAGCGTCCAACTAAACCGCTCCAACACCCTGACCAAAACATTTTCCAACGGCCAGCCCATCGGCGCCAGCAGAAATACGAATCAGGACATTTCCGTTACCGCCAACTACTCTAAGCGATCGGGATTCCGGCTTCCTTTCTGGCCTTTTAACAAGGCTGAGTTAAAAAACTCCATCGACTTTTCGTTTACGTTCACGGCCAGCGAAGTCGTACAGGAAAACACCCAAAACGTTAATGCCGACTTTTCTGAGGCGAATAAAACCACGCGCTGGTCTGTTTCTCCGCGTCTGACCTACTCCTTCAGCACAACGGTCCGCGGCGGCGCCTTTATCGAAATCGGTAAAACCAACAGCAAGAGAGTGGGTACCACGAAAGTGCAGGAGTTTGGCATCGATGTGAACATTGCTATTCGAGGCAATTAATTGGGTCTTCCATCTGAAAAGGAAATGATATGAGTGGACGAAATTTGTTTCTGCTAGTGTTCATCTGTGTGAATCCGTGGCTTAGCTTTTTCTATCGTGTACCTTGCGACTTCGTCACGTCAGGATGACCATAAGCCCAAAATACTAAAGAACCATGTCCGACTGGTTTGAACTCCACGTTTCCGTGACGCCAGAGACTAGCGATGCAATCTCGAACTATCTCTTCGAACTTGGCTGTACTGGCTGTCAGGAAGTAGAAGACAAGCTGATCGCATATTTCCCAGAAAGTATTGACAAAGGCAGTGTGAAAGCACGCGTCGAAACATTCTTCGACAACTTACGGCAACTCGGACTGCCGGTGGCCACTGCGGCCTGCAAGTTGGTGGACCTCAAAACCCGTGACTGGAATGCCGAGTGGAAGAAAAGGTTTAAACCCATCATTGTGTCTGAGCGGTTTATCGTGAAGCCAACATGGGAGAAGTTGCACGACCCGCAGGGACGCTTCGTTCTGGAGATCGATCCGAAGCAAGCGTTTGGCACGGGCAGCCACGCCACCACCCGGCTTATGCTGCAGCTGCTGGAGGATTTTCCCGTGCCAGGCAAGCGCGTACTCGACGTGGGAACCGGGACCGGCATCCTCGCCATCGCAGCGGTGAAGCTTGGCGCCCGTGAGGTCGTTGGGGTCGATAACGATCCCGTTGCCATCGAGGCGGCGGGCGAAAATGTTCTGCAAAACCTCGGCGATGCCGGCACTGTCCGGCTGTTCGTAGCAAGTCCGGATACGGTTGCACTTACGGGACGTTTCGATTTAGTCCTTGCCAACCTGACCAAGAACGTTATTCTCAAGTACCTGAACGACCTGGTCCATCTTCTGGCAGAAGAAGGTAGCTTGATTGTCTCGGGCATCTTGGCGTCTGAGCTGGCTGCCTTAAAAACGAGGCTGGCGCCGGAAGGACGGATTCAATTACGAGAGGAACGTGTGCTGAATGAGTGGGTCGGTCTGGCGTTGACGAGAATCAAATGAAACGGATACCTAACGCATCAACTTGCCCTTTAGCTTTTTCTTCAGCATTTCGCGCGCCCTGAAGATGCGTGCCTTTACCGTGCCGAGCGGGATGTTCAGTATCTCGGCGATTTCCTCGTAAGCCTTTTCTTCAGAATGGCGCAGGATGATAGCGACCTTGTAGTTTTCCGGAAGCTCGTCAATGGCGGTCTCAATGATGTTCGTTCGTTCTTCGTGCAGCACTTGCTTGTCGGGACTCATGGAGGTGTCAGGAAATTCCCGGTCCAACTCCCCATCTTTTGACTGTACCGGCTTGTCCATCGAGTACGTCTTCAGCCGTTTCTTCCGCATGTGGTCGATACAATTGTTGATGGCAATTTTGTACAGCCACGTTGAAAAAGCGTACTCTTCGTTAAAAGACGGCAGGGCGCGGAACGCTTTTATGAACGCTTCCTGAACGAGATCCTCTGTTTCCTCCTTGTTGCGAACCATCTTATAAAGAAGATTGAAAATCGCACCGCGGTAGTTCTCAAGCAGTTCCTTATAAGCGGCTTCATCGCCCTGGATTGCTTGTTCGATCAGTTCTGAATTGCTTCTCTTCACGCTTACCCTTCGTAACTGCTTATTGTCAAAAAAGTACACCAAAATCGGTAAAGTGTCAAGAGAAATTGTTTGCAACTCGCTCTGCGAAGTCCTATCTTTTGAGCATCAATTCTCAAAGATCAGAATGATGAAGTACATGAAAACGCCAGACTACAATTTGCTCGATCTTGTTGTGACCGCCAGCGAGATGGCCGAAATAGACCGATTGGCCATTGAAAATATCGGCATCCCCGGCGACGTACTAATGGAGAATGCCGGAGGGAAAGTTGCCGAAGTCATTGTGAATCATGCAAACATTTTGCCCGATGCCCATGTTGTCATCCTGTGCGGGAAAGGGAATAATGGCGGGGATGGTTACGTCGTTGCGCGTTATTTGCTCGACAAGGGAGCACAAGTAACTGCTATTAGTACAAACGTTTGTGCCGATCTCAAGGGTTCCGCCGCACTAAACTGTGAAATCTTACATAAATTGGGCGTCAGCATGCTCCGACTGGATGTTCGGGAGCACGTCAGCTTGCTGCAGCAAGCGCAACTCGTGGTTGATGCCTTGCTTGGGACCGGTGTGACCGGACCGCTGCGCACAGATTTAGCTGCAATCGTCGAAGCCGTGAACAGTTGCGGTGCTCCGGTTGTCGCAATCGACCTGCCGACGGGTATGGAAACCGACACCGGCCAGGTTCCCGGCGCCTGCATCCGTGCGGACTGGACCGTAACCATGGGGTATCTGAAACGTGGCTTGCTGTTTTCGCCGGCGCGGGAACATGCAGGGCAAATTTTCGTGGCCGACATAGGTTTTCCAAAAAAAGTCGCGCGGGAAAGTGGTGTCCGGTGTTACCGGATCAATGAGAACTATATCCGGAGCGTGCTGCCACAACGTGGCCGCGATAGTTTTAAGAACCGGTGCGGGCAAGTGTTGGTGCTTGCCGGTTCGGTGGGAATGACCGGCGCAGCAGTACTCGCTTCTCATGCCACATTGCGTGCTGGCGCGGGGCTTGCCGTGCTTGGGATTCCGGAAAGCTTGAACCCCATCGTTGAAGCCAAGCTAACCGAAGTCATGACTTTGCCGCTGCCCGAAACAGAGGAGCAGAGTCTGAGCTTTAAAGCCGCCGCAGTGCTGTCGGAAAAACTGCAATGGGCCGATGTGCTGGCAGTGGGACCGGGCTTAACTGTTCATGAAGATTCCATCCGGCTGGTAAAGTGGCTCCTGCAAACATGTGATAAACCGATGGTTCTTGACGCAGACGCGCTGAATTGCCTCCAGGGGGCGGGAGACAGCATCAGAAAATCCAAAGCGGATCTCGTATTGACGCCTCATCCGGGCGAACTGTCGCGTTTGACCGGAATCAGCACCAAAGAAATTGTGAGTGACCCGGTTGAGACAGTTAAGAAAGTCGCGGCCGATCTTGGCGTGATCCTTGTTCTCAAAGGCGCGCCAACCGTAGTCGGCTCACCGGATGGCTACACGTTCATCAACGCAACCGGAAATCCGGGCATGGCCACCGCCGGCATGGGCGATGTGCTGACCGGCGTGCTGGCCGGTTTGGTTGCACAAGGCATGTCAGTGCTGGATGGCGCAATTGCCGCTGTTTATCTGCACGGTTTGGCGGGAGACCTTGCCGCGGAAGAAGTCGGGCAGGCGGGGCTGCTTGCCGGCAACGTTGCTGATTTTTTACCCCTGGCGCTTAAACAGTTTGAGAAACAAAACGATAATGAAATCCGATTCATATAAACGTTTTATCCCTGCAGTTTTGTGGGCGATCCTGCTGTTCTTTCTCTCCTCATTGCCTTCAGAATCGGTGCCAACGCTGAAAATAAAACATGAGGATCTGGTCCTGCATTTTTTGGTCTATGTAATTTTTGGCTATTTTCTCGGCATCGCAACCAGACCTTCGTTGCGCACCAACGCTCTCAAGGGATTCATTATCGCCGTACTTGTGGGGATCGCTTACGGCGCCACAGATGAATTTCACCAAACCTTTGTACCCGGAAGATTTGCTACCGTGAGTGACTTCATTGCGGACAGCCTGGGTGCGGTGGCCGGTCTTTCTGTTTACACCATACGCTTAAGAAAGAAAACTCTGCCCACGCCCGCGCAAGACTAGCGCACTGGCTACGATAACAACTTTACGCGCTTCTTTACATTGGTTGAAGAGGAGTGCAGAAATCAGCGAGGGCAGTGAACGTATTTTTACAAATAACCTTGCACGAGACCCCGAGTAAGGCCTATTAGGTTTCAAGTCGAACCGAGAACTTCAGCCCATACCCGTAGGAAGTTTTCCCCGAGGATCTTGCGGATGCGGGTTTCAGAATACCCGATGTTCTGCATGCCGCGTACCAAAACGTGGACGTCCGTCGCATCATTCATGTCTTG
>SMXE01000136.1 GCA_004357015.1 Caldithrix sp. | reverse complement strand
CTTCTTTGCGGGCCTGGTCAAGTATTGAGGCAAAGTTTTGGCGAGCTTGAGAAAATGTATAAACTGTCATTTGGAGACCTCTAATATTTTGATTCCAAAACTTTCAGCAGCATCTATCAGCTTATGATCCAATGAAGCTAACGTTCCGCTGTATTTTGAGGCACAACCAATGAAATAGGCATCGTATGCGTATATGTTCAATTCATTTGCGATTTCAAGCGCAAAATCCAATTGGACATCGCAGAAACGGATTGGAATCGTTTTATAATATTGAACAGCGTCGATAGCTTGCTGAAGGTCAACTCGTTTTCGTTTAAACAGTGCAGAGAAAGCATTCCCTATTTCCCAGTGTAGTGCATGGGGAGCCACAAGTTCGGCGCCTTTGGTTAGTTCGACCAATGCTTGTTTATGTCTTTCATTTGTGATGACTGCGATAATTACAGAGTCCACGACCAGTCGCATAGGAAACCCCTACGTGTACAATTGTACCACACGATAAACATTGGGTGCCACAAAAGGAAGAACAAAAGAACACAACATGCTTGGCACATAGTCATTGGATTTTCTCGAGCAGCTGAATCCGAAAAGCAGCTTGACTTTTGCCACAATCCTGCTAATGTAGTCGTAAGCCCGCCTGAAAAACCGTGCAAATCCGAACCGGAGAAAGCCATTGAGGAAGGATATTGTGATCGAGGAGGTCGCTGGGCAACCCAGTGCGCCGCAGGTCGTTTACGACATCGACGATTGCCCGCCGCTGCGGGAGGCCGTACCGCTGGGCATCCAGCACGTGCTGGCGATGTTCCTGAGCAACATTGCCGTGCCGCTGATCATCGCTACGGCCATCGGGCTGTCCGGCAAGGACAAAGCGTTTCTGGTGCAGATGGCGTTGGTTATGGCCGGCATTTCGACCATCGTGCAGGCTTATCCGCTGGGACCGGTGGGCGCCCGCATGCCCATCGTGATGGGCACGAGTTTCGCTTTCGTGGCCGGCATCATCAGCATCACCCAACAGTATAATCTCGCTACCGCCTTTGGCGCTTGCCTGGCCGCAGCGTTGGTGGAAGTGGTGATCGGATTTTCCTACGGCAAGTTCAAACGTTATTTTCCGCCACTGGCCGCTGGCATTGTTGTCATGATGATCGGCCTGACCCTGATACCGGTGGGGATGGACTACGCTGCCGGCGGCAAAGGCGCTGCTGACTACGGCTCTTTCACCAACCTGGGCATCGCCGCCGTGGTACTGCTGGTCACCCTTTGCCTGAATCAATTTTCGAAAGGCTTTTTGAGCTACGCCAGCATGATCATCGGGGTGCTGGTGGGTTACGTGGCTGCGCTTTTTCTGGGCAAAGTTCAGCCAGGCGCCATGGCAGAAAGCGCCTGGTTCAGCCTGCCCGTGCCGTTTGAGTTCGGCTTGGAATTCCACCTGATGCCCATTGTGCTGATGAGCTTCATCTACATCGTCAGTGCGCTGGAAACGATGGGCGACATCGCGGGCACCACGGCTGCGGTGAACCGGGAGCCCACCAGCAGCGAGATGCAAGGCGGCCTGGTGGCGGACGGCGTCATGAGCGGATTGGCAGCGGTGTTCAGCGCCTTCCCGAACACGTCCTACTCGCAGAACGTTGGTCTGGTGAATTTCACCGGCGTGGTCAGCCGGCACGTGGCTGCCATCGGCGGCGGATTTCTGCTGGTGCTCGGCCTGATTCCGAAAGTAGGTGCACTCGTCGCTACCATTCCGGCGGCGGTGATCGGCGGCGCGGGACTTATCATGTTCGCCATGATTTTTACCAGCGGCATGGCCATCATCCACCGCAATGTCGAGATGAACAAACGCAGCATGGTCATCATCGCGGTCTCCATCGGGCTCGGGCTTGGCGTGGAATTCCGGCCCGAGGTGCTGCTGCATTTTCCGCCAGCGGTTCGGACGCTGTTCAGCCAGGGCCTGGTCGTCGGCGGCCTCACCGGGTTCGTGCTGAATCTCGTTTTCCCGGACCGGCGCGAATGAGCAGATCTGAAACTTTCACTTTTTGTTTGATTATTAATTTACAATTCGCAAAACTCAATAACCAATAACCAATAACCAATAACCAATAACCAATAACCAATAACCTCATTTTCCCTTGCTTTTCGTCTGGCCGCGTCCGTATATTGAAATGTTTCTTTTAAAACACATTTCCAAAAACTAAAGCAGGAGGAAGTGCTATGAGAAAGCTGTGTGTTTTGTTGTTGCTTGCCTTGCTGGCTTTGTATGGATGCAAGCAGGTTGACAAGACCGCTGAAGCGAACAAGGCGCTCGCCCAAAAATTTGTTGCCGACGTGTGGAACATTGGCGACGACGACTTCATTGACCAAACTGTTGGGCCCAATTATGTCCGTCACAATCCGGCAAGCTGGGATCCGGCCGAAATCATAAGTCCGGACGGGCTCAGGAGTTATGTCAACGGACTGCGCGACCTGTACCCCGACTTCAAAGTCGAGGTTCATGATGTCGTAGCATCGGGTGACATGACGGCTTCGACCTGGACGGTCAGCGGCACAGATCAGGAGTCCGGCAAACAGTTTTCGGTTTTCGGCATGAGCATGACGCGCTACAGCGATGGCAAGATGATGGAAGAATGGGTGAGCTTCGACACCCAGGGACTGATGCAGCAATTGCAGGGCGACAGCGAAGTGTCGATGAAGCAATAGGATTGAGCAGGCAAAGCTTTGAAGCAACGCCTGATTTCTGATTTGTCAACTAAATGTCTCAAAACAAATTAGGAGGAGGAAAGATGAAGAGACTGAGCGTTTTCTTGCTGGTTGTCTTCCTGGCCTTAAACGGTTGCACGCAGGTCGATAAGACTGCTGAGGCGAACATGGCGACCGCTCAAAAGTACGTTGCCGAGGTCTGGAATAACGGCAATCTCGACTTAATCGACGACCTTGTGACTGCTGACTTCGTGCGCCATCTCCCGGAGAGTTGGGAGCCACAGGTGATTGAAGGCCCGGAAGCCTTCAAGACCTACATTAAGGGCATTCGTGAGCAGTACACTGACTTCCATGTCAAAACACATAAGGTCATCGCCTCGGGAGATATGACGGCGTCGGCCTGGACCGTGAGCGGTACGAGCGATGCCGCCCGGATTTCGGTTCGCGGGATGAGCATGGCCCGCTACAGCGACGGGAAGTTGGCCGAAGAATGGGCCACATGGGACACACAAGGCCTCATGCAGCAAGTGCAGGGCGGTGAAGAGATGTCCATGAAGCAGTAGATTGCGCAAGCAAGCTGGAGGCAGTGCAAGATTCCTGACTTCCTGAGGGCACGAAGTTGACCGCTTCGTGCCCTTTTGATTATAACTTCGGGACCATTAAATGAGTATCCTTGGCAACGTTCTGTGGATCGTTCTGGGTGGCGGCATCATCATTTTCTTCATGTACCTGTTCGGCGGTTTCTTGCTCTGTCTGACCATTGTCGGCATCCCGTTTGGCTGGCAGTGCATCAAACTTTCTATTCTCGCCCTGGTACCGTTCGGCAAAGAGGTGACCGTAAAGGAAAGCGCTGGCGGCGTCCTGGCGATTATCATGAATGTGATCTGGATTCTGTTCGGCGGTTTCTGGATTGCGATTACGCATTTGCTGCTGGCTGTTTTGTTGGCGATTACGGTCATTGGTATTCCATTCGCAAAGCAGCACATAAAACTGGCCTCGCTGTCGCTGACGCCGTTTGGCCGGGAAATTGAGGAAGGAGACTGACAGGCGCGCGGGTGAAAACGTCTGCTGTGTAGAATGAGTATCGCATGATCGTCCATGAACAATTCAGGCGGCGAACCGGCGATTATTCGTTCAAACGCCAGTTGTACTGTGTGTGTTCGATTCGCCAGGCCTTCGGATTTATGCGAATAGCCTCTGCTAAATCATCGGGTAAGAAGCGGGAAATATAAAGTAAAATCCCGGCCTTTCCCTTGCCAAAATCCTTGCCGTACCAGTCGAGGATTTTGGATAAGTGCGCGGTTCCGGATTGCAGCTCAAAGAAGTTTTTGTCGCGCTGCTCGAAAAACAGCCTGCCCTGTTCAGTTAGTTGCTGGTCAAGTTTGTAGCCTTCGTAGGCTTCTGAGCGCAGCGAGGGACAGGAAACTGCAGCGCAGACCAGGGCGAAATGGATGCGCGGATCTTTGAATCCTGGCCGAATGATTTTATGCTCGATCTGATTGAGGGTCAGACGATGCTCGTCGATGACCACAAAGGGGCGATCCCAGATAGTCCGTTTAATAAGAGTGCCGACAATCAGGCCGCCCTGGTGCAGATCGTTGATGCTCTCCACCGGGTAGTTGTCGCAAATGATTTTGAGGGTGTAGGCGTTGTACGCGTTGAGCCAGAACGCGAGCTGCTCACGGTTGTCTTCGAGCCTGGCCGGGTTGGAGTTGGTGAGTTGCTCAAGATACTGCTGCAGTCGCGCGTCGTTTTTCAATTCGCGGTAGTTGACCCGCCCGTCATGAACGTACTGCGTCAGGAGTTCACTGAACAGCGCATGCGAATCACGGGCAATGGCGGCGCCGCTGAAACCACCAAACAGCAGTGGCAGAGATAAAAGCAATGTTCTCATCATGTAAAGAAAGCCTTTCTCATGAACGAATATTCCCGCAACAGACACTACTGTGTAAGAATAGTATTGAAAATGGCGCAGTTTCTATTAAATTATGTGCCATGGGAATTCCGCAACCATCTTTTCTTTTGACACTATGTTGAGAATCGGCTACTACCAATTTCGTCCTCTTTTTGGGCAAATAAAAAAGAACCTCGGCAAGGTCATTTCTGCCTTGAAAGATATCGAGGCCGACCTCATTGTCCTGCCGGAACTGCCGTTTACGGGATATTATTTCGCCGACCGGGAGGAAACCAGAATATTGGCCGAAGACCCGGACGATTCCAGCACCGTTCACAGCCTGAAGGCGCTCTGCAAGGAAAGAAATCTCTACCTCGTCACCGGCTTTGCAGAGCGAAAACGCGACAAAATTTTCAACAGCGCGCTGCTGATCGGGCCGGAGGGACTGGTTCATACTTACCGCAAGCTGCATCTTTTCAACGAAGAAAAGAACTGGTTCGACGCCGGCGACACGCCTCTGACATTGCAGGCGGTCCGGGGCGCGAGAATCGGGACCATGATCTGCTTCGACTGGATTTTCCCGGAGGTGGCACGAGCGCTGGCGGTTCAGGGCGCGCACATCATCTGCCATCCGTCAAACCTTGTTCTCAATTACTGCCAGCAGACCATGCTGTCGCGCTGCCTGGAGAACAGCGTGTTTGCCATCACTGCGAACCGTTTTGGCGCAGACAAGCGTCCGCACGGCGAGTTGAAATTTACCGGCAAGAGCCAGATCGTCGCGCCCAAAGGTGTGCTGCTGCACCGGGCAGCGGCACAGCGAGAAGCCCTCTATACAACCGAGATCGACCCGCAGCGTGCAGAGGACAAAAACATCACGGCGCTCAACCAAATGATGGACGACCGGCGGCCGGAGTTTTATGGTGATCTGGTTTAAGGGTCTTTGGGTGACTTCAACCGCATCTCGACACCTTGTTTGTGACCCATTCCGCGTTTCAGCCGATTTCATCCTTTTCTGAAATTAACGCTCCCTTCTGTTTGAAGCAATGCCCGGAGAGCATACAAAAATAATTTGTTTTATGCAACGCCGCGGCTGCCAAGCCCGCGTTACCGCAAGGTGCCCGTGTCATGATGGCGTGTTCGATGTGAACGGCAACGTAGTGTCCGGGCCGCCGCCCAGGCCTCTGCAAAAGTACGAAGTCGACGTAGATGAAAACGACAACGTCTTTGGATCTGAACATCCTCAATGAAATCTCAAGTG
>SMXE01000135.1 GCA_004357015.1 Caldithrix sp. | reverse complement strand
GGGCATCAGCAAATACGACCCGGACAAAATCAAATTTCAGCATTACGCCAATGATCGGCGGCATCCGGAGGCTCTGCGTGGCAATCTTGTGTGGGCGCTGTACGAGGATTCGCATGGCATGCTTTGGATTGGCGTGGAAGGCGGCGGTCTGAATACGCTTGATCGCAACACGGGCAAGTTCCGGGTCTACCAGCACGACGCGCACAACCCGGCAAGCATCAGCAGCAATACGGTCATGGCCATTTGTGAGGACGCCGCTGGCACGCTCTGGGTCGGCACCCGTGCAGGGCTGAATCTTTTCAACCGGGAAACCGGGACATTCAGTCTCTATTTGCATGAACCGGATAGCAGTACAGGCATGATGGTCGATCCTGTGCGGGCGTTGTACGCTGACCCGGATGGCAGCCTCTGGTTTAGCAGCCGCGGACTCAACAAACTGGCACCGGAGACCGGTGAACTTATCCGATTCACCAATGAGCCTGGCAACCCGAAGAGTTTGAGCAGCAACGGGATTCAGGCCATTGTTGGGGATGAACGCGGTTATCTTTGGATCGCTACTGGCAAAGGCGGGTTGAACAGGTTCGACAAGAAAACGGCTACCTTTACAAGATTTATGCACGATCCTGAAAATCCAAACAGCATTAGCATGAATTATGTGCTGTCGCTGTGCCAGGCGTCCTCTGGAGCGCTCTGGGTCGGAACCTTTAATGGGCTGAACCGTTTTGACCCCGGCACCGGCGAATTCAGGGTTTTTACAACGCGCAATGGTCTCCCCAATAACGTGATCTACGGCGTGCTGTGTGACGCTGCTGGTAATCTCTGGGCAAGCTCAAACCGCGGGTTGACCAGGCTCAATCCAATAACCGGTGAGGTCAAGAACTACACCATCGACGACGGTCTGCAGAGCAGCGAATTTAACGGTGGCGCGTATTTCAAAAGCAAAAGTGGCGAAATGTTCTTCGGCGGCGTCAATGGCTTTAACGCTTTCCATCCGGACAGCGTCCGGGACAATCCATACATCCCACCGGTAGTGATCACGACAGTGAAGCGATTTGACGAACGCATTCGTCCGCCAGGTGACGGCGCGTCTCCCGTAGAATTTTCTTACAAAGATGATTTCGTCTCCTTCGAGTTCGCGGCGCTCGACTACACCAACCCTGAGAAGAACCAGTACGCGTACCGTCTGGAAGGCCTGCGTGAGGACTGGATTTACTGCGGCAATCAGCGCTATGCAACGTTTACGAATCTCAAACCGGGTCGCTATGTTTTTCGCGTGAAAGGCAGCAACAACGACGGCATCTGGAATGAAGCCGGCGCGGCGCTCGAGTTCATCGTGACGCCGCCTTTCTGGCAAACCTGGTGGTTTAGGTGGCTCAGCGTCGCCATTGGATTGACCTCTTTCCTGCTTTTTTTTAGATTCCTGTCCGCAAAACAAAAAGCAAAAGCAGAACTCGACCGCAAGTTTGCTGAATTAAAGCTGCAAGCCCTGCGCGCGCAGATGAATCCGCATTTTATTTTCAACACCATCAACTCGATTCAGTACTACATTTCGAGCAACGAACAAAAGGCGGCGCACCAGTATCTGTCGAAATTTGCCAAACTCATGCGAATGACCCTGGACAATTCAGAAAAATCGATGCTGACGGTTCAGGACGAGCTCGATGCGCTGAAACTTTACCTGGAGCTTGAGTCGTTGCGTTTTGAAGGCAAGTTTACCTACGAACTGGATGTTGATCCGAAAATCGATGTTCACAACACAGAGATTCCGGCGCTGCTAATTCAGCCATTTGTCGAGAATGCGATTCAGCACGGCCTGCGGTTCAAGCGCACCAAGGGGGCGCTCAGCATCCAGCTGAAAGCGGCGGACCGTGCGATCATCTGCCTGATCGAGGATAACGGCATCGGCATTGAGAAAGCGCTGGAACTGAAGAGCAAGCAAAACGGACAGCATAAATCAGCGGGCATGAAAGTGACCCGGGAGCGACTTGAGACGTTGAACGCGCTCAAGCGAAACGGCCGCAGCATCGAAATCATCGACCTGTCGAAGCGAAAAGGGAGCACACAGGGGACGCGCGTGAAGATCGTGATTCCGGTGGAGGGATGAGTTTCGGGTTCCATGTGTTGGTTTTGTGAGTTGGAATTTTCCGGAGACCAGAACATGCGTGCGATCATAATTGACGACGAGGAAAAGGGCAGGAAGCTGCTGCGCAACCTGTTGCATGCCTACTGTAAGGACGTGGAGGTTGTGGGGATGGCGGACTCGGTGGCAGCGGGCGTGGAAGCCATCCACGAATCACGGCCCGATCTGATTTTTCTCGACATCGTCATGCCGAATGAAAACGGTTTTGAGCTGCTTGACAAGATCACCGGTTTGGCTTGTGAAGTGATTTTTACTACCGCTTACAATCAGTATGCCATCCGCGCTATCCGCGTGGCCGCGCTAGATTACCTGCTCAAGCCCATCGATGTCGAAGATCTGCAGGCAGCAGTGCAGCGGGCGCGCCAGAAAGTTGAATTGCGGCAGGAGGCTGCGCCTTTGGACGAGCGGCTGGCAACCTTTATTCACAACACCAGGTCCGGCGGCAAACTACCGGAAAAAATCGGCTTTCCCACGGCGCACGGCGTGCGGTTTTACGATATCGAGGATATTTACGTGTGCAAAGCGGAAGGCAATTACACCACCATCTTCCTGAGAGGCAGCGAGAAGGTGGAGTTGGTTTCCAAGACCCTGAAGGAATTCGAAGAGCTGCTTTCCGGTTACAATTTTATCCGTACACACCGCTCCTACCTGGTGAACCTCAACCACCTGAAAGAGTACCGCCGGTCCTCCCTGATAGGTGACGCCGAAGGCGAAGGCGGCTGCGTGATGGTGGCGAAGAACCTAAAAGTACCTGTTTCGCGCGACAAGCGCAAAGCCCTCCTGGAGCGAATTTCGCGGCCGTTCTGATCTTAATCTGTTTCTGACCGAGAATTCGACTCACTGTCATTCCGGCGTTCTTTTTTGTTTCTGCAAAGTCGAACGGAACACTCCTGGAATCGACCCTTCAATCAGCCAATTCTACACCTGGTCAGTTGAAGGGTAACATCTTTCCTGCTTCCAACATACATTTGACATAGCCGCTTACCTTACTTGTTTTGGAGTGGGCAAAAGGCCGAACGCAGTTCCCTTTCAAGCGCGTTGACGTGCGGTCTTTTGTGTTTTTACAAATCTGAAAAGTGAACCATCGAAATCAATTCTTTCAATTATTAACCCAATCAGAGGAGTACATCATGCAACAGAATCGAGTCGTACAAATCGTTTTGTCCGTATTTGCGATTGCTGCCATCATGGTCGGCTGCGCCGCGGCCACGGATGACGGGGGCAAGATGCCGATCACGACGGCGTCGGAAAAGGCGAAGGAGCTGTATCTGCAAGGACGTGATTTGCAGGAAAGGCTCAGAGGTACGGAGGCGATCACCTACCTGCAACAAGCCGTAGCTGAGGATCCAAATTTCGCAGTGGCGCACCTTAGCCTTGCGCTTACGGCACCCAGCCCCAAGGAATTCTTCGCTTCCCTGAACAAAGCAGCAGCGCTTGCTGAACACGCTTCCCACGCCGAGAGGCTTTGGATCTCAGGTTTCCAGGCGGGCGTCAACGGCGACCCGGAGAAGCAGCGCAAACTTTATCTGGAATTAGCCGACGCTTATCCAAAAGACGAGCGCGCGCAAAACATTCTTGGCGGCTTCTATTTCGGGCAACAGGAGTGGGACAAAGCCATCGCGCAGTATGAAAAGGCGATTCATATCAACCGTGATTTCTCTCAGCCTTACAACCAGTTGGGATACGCGTACCGGTTTCTGGGTAAATTTTCCGACGCTGAAAAAGCGTTCAAACAGTACATCAAAGTGCTGCCCGCAGACCCGAATCCATACGATTCTTACGCCGAGTTGCTCATGAAGATGGGCCGGTACGATGACTCGATCAAGAACTATCAGAAGGCGCTGCAAATCGACCCGACTTTTGTGGCTTCCCACCTCGGCATCGCTTCGAACTACAACTTTAAGGAGGATGGGGAGGCTGCCCGCAGACAAATTCAAGTCATGTACAACGGCGCTTTGAACGACGGCCAGCGCCGGGGCGCGCTTCAGGCCAAATCAATCTCATACATCTTTGAAGGCAACGTGGAGCAGGCACTGAAAGAGCAGGAAAAGAGGTACGCCATTGCTAAGAGCAGCGATGATGTGGTCGCAATGTCAGGAGATCTTGGCGTGATGGGTAACATTCTGGTGGAGTTCGGCCAGCCGGAGCGGGCGACCGAGAAATATCAGGAATCGCTCAAGCTGATCAGAGAATCCGAGCAATCCAGTGAGCAAAAAAAGCTGGCCGAGCAGTTTCATGATTTTAATCTTTGCAAGGTCGCTGTCAAGGCTGGTCGGATCGACCAGGCAGAAGAACATGCAACGGCCTTCAGCATGCAAGCAGAAGCCACGAACAACGCGCTTCAGATCAGACTCTCACACGAAATGTTCGGCACAATTGCTCTCAACCGGCAAGATTATGACAGAGCGCTCACTGAGCTCGAACAGGCCAACCAGCAAGACCCATATAATTTTTACAGGATGGCGATGGCCTATGAAGGCAAAGGAGACCAGGACAAGGCGCAGGAGTTGTATGAGCAGGCGACCTACTTTAATGCTCTCACGAACATGAACCAGGCTTTCGTAAGCCACAGGTCAAAGAAGATGATGTCCACCAAGTAGAATACCTCCTCCAAAGCCCTCCGCAGGTTTCGGACCTCCGGGGGGCTGCTTTTTTTGCGGAATGATTTTTTGCTATTTTCAGGAAAGGACAGAAGAATGTCAAGGCACTATCATGGTAAATTATGCATTTGCTTACTGGTGGTTCTTTGTAGCACCGTGTTAAGCGCAACCAACGATTCGAAAGAGTCTGTTGCAGACGAACTCTACAATACGATTACCGAACGAGGCATTGAGGCTGGCATTACGCAATTCCATGCTCTCAAGAAGAATCACAGCGACGATTACGACTTTAGTGAACCGGAAATCAACGGCCTTGGTTACCGGTTCGTGCTGGAGAACAAGCTTGACGAAGCCATTGCGGTATTTAACCTCAACTGCGAGCTTCATCCGGGGTCGGCGAACGCATACGATAGTCTCGGTGAAGCCTATCTTCGCAAGGGGGAAAATGGCAAGGCGATTGAGCGCTACGAAAAGGCGCTCGTTCTCTTAGCAAATCCGGACGTGGATGAGAATACAAAGAATGCACTGACACAAAATGCCGAAGCGAAACTCAATTATTTGCATTCCCCGGATATTTACCGTTCGTCAACCGAACTTAATGACTTTCTGGCGAATAATGACAGGTACCCGTTTGGCCGATTGAACCCACAAGCGCCACCTGAAACCGAGCACTGGGGCCGGCTTGCGGGAGAATGGGACTGCATCGTAGAGGCGCGGCTGCCGAGTGGCAACTGGGTTAAAGTCGGCAAGGCAAAATGGCTATGGAAGTATATTCTGGACGGTTTTGCGGTGCAGGACTTGTGGTTTCAGAAGTGGATTGATTTGCGTGCAACGCTTGCCTCCGTGAATCGCGATGTCGTTGGCACCAACATCCGCATGTACTTGCCGGCAGAAGACAGGTGGGAGGCTGTGTGGTTAACCAATGGCAAGAACACGACTTCGCGGTTTGAGGCGATCTCGGATGAGGAGAAAATTGTCATGACGGGCGAACATGCACAGGGCGGCCTGGCGCGCATCACTTTTTTCAACATCACTCAGGACAACTTTGATTGGAAGAGCGAACGCTCGCAGGACGAGGGCGCAAGCTGGACCGAGACGCTTCGCATTCACGGCAAGCGGTTGCGGTGAGGCTTGGCGAACGGGGCAAGAGCAAGTCATACCGAAATTTGAGGTGAAGCTCTTTCCTTCAGGTTATGGTACAGAGCAGCGCCAGGTGCTGTGTACCTTGAACATAGGAATAAATAATTTTTCATCAGTACCGGAATAGAACCGATATT
>SMXE01000134.1 GCA_004357015.1 Caldithrix sp. | reverse complement strand
TTATGATGGCGATGACGACTCTGCGTCCGCGCTATTGGTTCAAAGGAGAAGACGTCAGGTAGCCTTGGACCGTCCTCAAAAAGAACACCCGGAAAACCAGCGCCATGCCGATCACTGTCATGGCCAAACCGATCCGCCTGAATCCTTTCGTGCCCGTGGTTAGGCTATCCGGGGTCACTTTTCTGAAGGAGGCCGGGAACACGAGATAGACCACACTCTTGAAAGTCATCAGCCAGCCGAAGATAGTGATCAGTATTGTGATGTCCGGTCGCCAGATGTTATGGCCGAGGACTATGAGGAGTCCGATGGGCAAGGTCAAAACACCGATGGTAAACGGCGCGGTTTCGGATTTTCTCATTTCGAGGAAAAATTTTGACCACATTCCCGGATGCAGGGCATGGGAAATACCCGTTACCAGAAATCCCACGGAGTAGGCTTGTGCGATGATTTCCGACATGATCATGAGAGGTATCCCTTAAAACAATAGCCGCCAGACCTGAGCGACGACGAAACAAATCACGAGTCCCATCACCACCGGCAACAGGGATGCAAGTGTCGTCCACTTTACGCTGCCCGTCTCTTTGTAAATTGTGTAGATGGTGGTGGAGCACGGATTGTGAATCAAGCTGAAGAGCATCAGGTTGACTGCCGTCAGCAATGTCCATCCGCCGGCCTGAAATACGGTCATGGTTGCGGACAGGTCGTCCAACTCGAACATGACGCCCGCTCCGTCGCCAACGCCCGCCATCTTCGCGCTCAGGACAGTCAACATCAGGATGGTCGGTATTACGATCTCGTTCGCGGGAATCGCAAGGATATAGGCCAGAAGAATGACCCCGTTCAAGCCGATAAACAGGCCGAATGTGTCCATGAAATTGATGATGTGTTCAGCGAGGCTGTTTCCGGATATTTGAATGTTGGAGAGCAGCCAGATGGCGATGCCTGATGGAACTGCGAACACGATCGCTCGCCACAACACAATAATAGTGCGGTCGATGAGTGACGTGTAAAGCGTCTGCAGAATTCTCGGCGGCCGGTATGGCGGGAGCTCGAGACTGAATGAGGAGACTTCCCCTTTCAACATGGTGCGCGATAACGCCCAGGATGTCAGAAATGTCAGAAAGATGCCTAGGAGCGCGATTGAGACGACTGCAACGGCAGAAACCAGACCGCTTAAGGCCGCGGGCGCAAGTGCCCCGATAAAAACAGTGGCAATGAGAATCTGCGTTGGCCAGCGGCCGTTGCAAAGCGCAAAATTGTTGGTGATGATGGCGATAAGCCTTTCCCGCGGACTGTCGATCACCCGCGTAGCGATCACGCCCGCAGCGTTGCAGCCGAACCCCATGGTCATCGAGAGCGATTGCTTGCCATGCGCGCCCACCCGCCTGAACATGTTGTCCAGGTTGAATGCCACCCGCGGCAGGTAGCCGAAATCTTCCAGCAGGGTAAAGAGCGGAAAGAAGATCGCCATGGGCGGCAGCATGACACTGATCACCCAGGCCATCGCAAGGTACATGCCATCGATCAGCAGACCGTCCAGCCACCAGGGCAACCCGACAGTGGCTGCAAGGCTCTTTAGCATCGGGTGAAACTGGTCGATGAGGACTGATGCCAGCATCCCTGAGGGCACATTGGCGCCAGAAATGGTGATCCAGAAGACCAGTGTCAGCATGACCACCATGAGAGGAAAGCCGAAGATTCTGCTGGTCAGAAGTTTGTCCAGCGTGGTCTCCCAGTTGAAGCGCGGTTTCTCACCGATTTTTGTCACAACCTTGTCGGCTATCTTGGCGGCATCCTCATAGATAGATTCGATCAGGGAGTCGTGCATATTGTCCCCGATTTCCCAGCGCAGGGACGCAGCTTCTTCGAGGATGTCACTATTCACTGTTGCGGCTTCGTTCATTCTATTACTCCATTATGTAGCGTTTGGGACGAAAATTCGACAACTTATATCATTCGGCCGGCAGTCGCTGGCAGCCGGAATTTCCTTATTCCCGCTCACCGCTTATTCTTGTCAAGCCGCGGCTTTCGGCATTGCTTCAGTCTCTGGTTTACTTGTGACGAGTTCCGCCAACTCTCCGGTTCTGACCGCCTCGATGATGCGCGGGTCGCCTTCCAGCAGTCGTAAAGCCACCCAGCGGGCGTTTGTCAGACCGGGAAAGCGCGCTTCGACATTGGTTGCGATGCGCTGGATAGCAGCCTGTAATTCTTTTGAGCGGGCCGCAATCCGGTGCGGTTTGCAAACCGCTTGCCCGCTGGCGACTTCGTAAATTGCTTGCAGAAGTTCCGGAATGCCCTCGCCATGGCGGGCGCTCGTGGGAACCACCGGGACGCCCAATTCTCTGGCTAACGCGCGCTCGTTGACGTGCAGTTGATGCCGCCGGGATTCGTCCATCAGATTTAGACAGATCAGCGCCCGGTCAGTGATTTCGAGCACCTGCAATGTCAGATTCAGATTGCGTTCCAGGCGCGAGGCGTCCAGAACGATCACGGTGACGTCTGGCTGACCGAACAGAATGAAATTTCGCGCGATGTCCTCGTCCGTGCTGGTCGAGAGCAGAGAGTATGTTCCCGGCAGATCGACAATCTTGTAACGGCTGCCGCCGTATTGAAACCCGCCTTCCGCACGCACGACGGTCTTACCCGGCCAGTTGCCGGTGTGCTGCCGCAAGCCGGTCAAGGCGTTGAAGACGGTGCTTTTGCCGGTGTTGGGATTGCCGGCCAGCGCAATGACGTAGTCCCATGACGTCATGTTTACGCCGAGTTTTTTCAGGTTGGATAGGTTGTGTGCCGGACACGCTGCACAACTTTGGGATGCGCTCGTGGTCGTCATTTTTCTACTGCCTCCTCGACGCGTTTGATCTGGATCATGTCTGCTTGTGATTTTCGTAAAGCGATGACTGCGCCGCGAATGTTGTATGCGATTGGGTCACCGCTGGCGCTGGTCATTTCCATCGAAATAACCGTGCCGGGAATGACACCCAGGTCCATGATTCTGCGGCGCTGCTGTCCGCGGCAATTTGGCGAAATGGCGACAACTTCACCCTTCTCGCCGACGCCCAGCGCACACAATGTTGCAAATGAGCCGTTGGTTTCTGCTTCTTTTGGCAAGCGTTGCACCGTCACATTGGCGGCCACAACCGGGGCCAAGACAATCTCCTCGCCGTTCGCGATGAACTGCAGGCGCTGGGGACTTTTTTCAAGCAGGCGTACTTGCATGCCGGGGTTGAGCCCGGCGGCCACCAGTTGGGCGTAGATGGCGGCGGGCTCATCTTCGATGTGCACGATGCGCGCCACTTCGTCGACATCAAGATCGGTCAACTGACAGCCCTTTCGTGGCGGCAGTTTACCAGACGCCGTCGGGATGGGGTCGCCGTGCGGATCGTAGGTCGGATTTCCCATTGTCACAGCCAAAGCTTCGGCTTCCTGTCGGGTCATATGGTGTTCCAGTTTTTCCGCGCGCTTGTGCCATTCAATGGCAGCGACGCCGGTCTCGTCTGCGAGATATTTTTCCCAGAGCCGGTGGATTCGAACCATGCGCAGGGCGTCTTTTCTACCGTCCGGAGTCAACTCAAAGCCATCCCCGATGGTTTTCACCAGCCCGATACTTTGCAGTCTCGCCATCAGTTTTGCGGCTTCATCCCGGTTTATGGTCAAAGCGCCCGAAAGGCTGGAGAGGGTTGTGGTGTAGCCGTGATATTCCTGGTCATGAAGATGCTTGAGAGCGTCCTCAACCAGGATGCGGCGCGTGCTGGCCAGTCCCCTTTTCCATTTCCAGAACAACCCGGAGTCCGGCCAGAAAAATAGCAACAGGACGCCGCCAATGGCTGCTGCGAAGAGTAAAGACGTGAAGGGACTAATCATTGATCAAAAACCTCCTGTGCCCGTTTTTTGTGATGCGATGAAAATTTGATCCGTTAACGCTTCGCCGAGGTGATGCTCGACGCCTCCGATCCGGATATGCAGCGGACCGCCGAATGGCGCTTTTGAGAGGACATCGAGTTGAACATCCGGATAAATGCCAATCTCGCCGAGATAGCGCAGCATCTTTGGGTCGCTATCGCTGACCTGCCGGACGTGCGCGTTCTGACCCGGCTCGGCGTTGGTGAGTGGCACCAGATTCAGCAAGGCAATTTCGCCGCTCCGGGTTGGAATGGGTGCGCCATGTGGGTCAAAAGACGGGTTGCCCAGGACCGCGGCCATCCTTTCTTCGAATGCTTCGGAAATGTGGTGCTCGAGCTTTTCAGCCTCGTCATGAACCTGGTCCCAGGAGTAGCCAAGAGCCTCGGCCAAGTAGAGCTCCAGCAATCGGTGATGCCGGATGATTTCAATCGCTACCTTACGTCCGCCGGCGGTCAATTCAACGCCGTGGTACCGTTTGTACTTGATCAGCTTTAGTTCGGAGAGCTTTTTGAGCATGCCGGTAACAGACGCCTGCGACACGCACAGTCGCTCGGCGATTGCGTTTGTGCTGACCGGCTTGTGGTTCTGAGTGAGCTTGAAAATGATCTTCAAGTAGTCTTGAATCGCTTGTGTAATCATGATTCTGACAGTTGTTTGCTGAAAACAATTTAGGGTGAATATAATATAATGGTTGGTATAAAGCAACTTAATTTTTAGGAAAGACTAAAAAAAGCAGAAGACGTGCCAAAGCAATAGGGTGGAAAGGGAAAACGCTTGAGTGATGCTGCCAGGCCTGCCCGGCTAAGGCCGACATTACTTACTTTGTGAGACCGAAAACTCGAAAATTCATTTGATCGGAAAGGTGACGCTCAACACTTTGCCGGGGTTGTTCTCATAGTACTCGAAGACATTTAGAATCACGATACCGTTCGGGGCGTATGATTGTCGAAAGAGGTCGGCAATCGGGCTGATGTCAAATGTCAGGTCGCGGGTGATGTGGGCGTCGCAGGGATCTTCGTTGGCACCATGCCGTAAGATGAGATTAGCTTGCACCGGGTATGATTCCATGAAACTGGCAGGCGTCATGAACAAGTCGAAGACGTGTTTCTTGCAGCCTCCGCTGTAAGAAACGCTGAGAAGAAGCGAGTCCCCGGTGACCGCTGCGGAATTGAGCGCAAAGGCATCGAGCTGCAACGAGTCCGCAGGTGTGTCGGTGATGACCACCACGTTTGAAGTGTCGCAGTTCTGCACGGAGGAGTCGCACACCACCTCAAACTCGATGGACTCCTCGCCCGGAGTCTCGGTCTGGCTGAATTGTAACCGCGGTTTGGCTTGGGCAGTGTATTTCCCGGGCAGCAGGAACTGGCGTTCGGAGTAGGAAAACCAACTGTATTCGTGAACGATCTTCTCTCCGGATGATAAGGTATCGACGACGATAACCAGCGCGTAAGCCACGCCGTCATCGGAGGCGCCAAATGACTCGTTTCCGGAAAGGACCTCGAAAGTCACAATGGGACCCGTGTCCGGGATGATGAACTGCTGGTCGGCGCTGCTTACATTTTCTATTTCGTAGTGAAAGCGGATGCCATCTTTAAATGCGAACGCAGTTTGGGCACGACCATTTTCATCGGTAAGGCGGAATGTCGTTTCGAGATCATTCCCGGAAGGACCCTCGATTGAGTCGCATGCGGCCCACAATAGTAAATAGCAGGAAATCGTCATTAAGTGGCTAAGGCCTTGCATCGCTTTTCTCCTTTATTCATAGCGCAACTGGGAGCCACTATGTGAGCTGTGAAACGCCCTCACCAACCCTTCTCGGACGAAAGCCCGCATTTGCGTTCATGCACTATTACGCTCTACTCTGCCACTCGAAATTTGTTCCTCTTCCGCCGGTTAAACAAGAGTGCCGCAGCCAGAAGCACCATACCAATAATTCCGACGTTGCTATTTTTGACGTATTTTATTTCCCGGAATTCAGTTCTGTCTGCTGTCACGCTTATCTCGATATCCTGCTTCATTTCGGCCTTGCTGAAAGTCTTGCGCAATTTGGTCACAAACGAACCGGGCGCGATAAACCCGGACAGGGTTGGATACTGGATCGACACGGCCTCGATCTCATCCTCATCGAACTCATTGGCGTATTCAACCTTGGCTCCGGGGAAGCGCATGGGATTCTTGCCGATGGTGTAAACCAGCACTTCCATGCGTTCATTGGTGCTGATGGCTGAAACTTTCAGCGGATAGGTCAGCGACTCCCCGGAATGGGCGAACGTTATTTTCGCCGGCGACGTGGTTGCATTCCACCATTGATTGATGATCTGCGGCGCCTGATTCGTATCGAGTTTCATAGCGACAAAAAACCAATCCTGTGCGACATAGTCTACCAGCAAGTCCGCGTCTTCCGGGTCAAAGTGATAGTTGTTCTCGCCCAGCCATTGCGTTAGGTCGTCGGCGCTCGTCGCCTGCAGCACCACGGCTTGGAACGTGCCAACGATTTTTTCATAGATCACCGTTACGCCGCCCTGGGCGTCATCGACAAGCGCTCCTACGGATGCCCTGTCAATAGAGAGCAACTGCGGGCCGAAAATGTTGTTGTTGTCATCGTCGCAACCACAGCCGCCGCTGCTGCTGCGCCGTACGATAGGCTGGGTCATGAAACTGGCTTCCGTAAAAATCATCGAGCCGACAGTTGACAGCTTTGGCTCGGCGGGTACAGGAACCAGGATGCCGAAGTCGCGGGCATCGCCCTCGAAATGGACCTGCGGGATGAGCGATACTTCATCCTCCCCTATAACAAGGATATTTCGTTGTGCCACTCCAAAAATGTCGCGGCCGTTTTGCGGGAAGATCACACAGTAGCTTTCGCTGTCATCGTATGTCACGGCGGTGATAAGGAACAGCGCCGTAAAAGTCACGATTGTGTTGATGAATTTTTTCATGCCTTGCCTCCTTTACGATTTGCATTTAGTTAGTGTCAAAAGCTTTTATATAGTGTCTGAACGAAAACCGCCTGCGCCTGTCATTCCGGCATCAGGCAACTGCCTGGCCGGAACGACTGCCCATGACGAGTTTTCATCACAGCGGATGTAAGTTCTTGGTTTCGTAGCCGATTTCCTCGTCCGCGAGCCGGCTGTCAAAGTCGATGTAAATAAAGGTTGGAAATCCGTGGGTGCTGTCGATCCGGACATCGTAAACAGCCACGCCATCCCGGTCGATGGAATCGACGAATTCAACCAGTTCTGAGATAGTCTTGAAGAATGCAAAGTCCTTCTCCGGCAATGCCTGGCCGTCTTGTAAGTCCACTGCACTCACTATCTTGTCATCCCTGACCGTGATTTTGTGGAACCTGTTCGCCGGCGGTGTTGCGCAAAAACAATTCACCCGCTGGTCGATTTCATAATCGTCGATGTTGAGCGCCTCCCATTCCGAGGGGGTCGATTCGTTCTGCGGATTCACTACTTTTTGCTCACACGAGCATAGTGCAGCCATGAGCAAAAACACGACGCAATTGTGATATATGTACTGCATGTCTCCTCTCAATCTTATCTTATACCAGTATCAAACAGCAAAGTAACTTCGGTAAATTGATTTTGATGCACGACCACCGTCTTCCTTTGATTCTGTGGAAAGAGTATGGGCGCCGATTCGTCCGGCACGATGGCATATTCACCCGGATCCAGTGCAACCCGAAAATGACCTTGCTCGTCGGATTGGAATGTTGCTATGTCCTTGCCTTTTTCACCAAAGACATAGAAGGGCGCCGCAAAAGGTTGGTCAGGGCACGGGTCATTTTCCCGGACGACAGGACACGTTGGCCCTCGCAGCACTGTTCCCTCGATTCCGGACTTGTTCGAATCGTCGTTATCAAGAATTAATCCGCAGGACAATAAAGCCAGGCATAGCCCTACTACCAGAAACGCTTCGTTAAAAAGTGGTCGCATGGCAATGTTTTTCAGTAGCTGTTTTTTCATTTGAACCTATCAACGGCCAAAATCATAACCCAGTCCGATGAGCAGATTGGCGCCGGATAAGTTGAATTCGTACCGGTCCCTATCGCTCTTGAACGTTATTTCCAGAAAGCGGTAGCTTACTTCTGCAAGCAAAGAGAGGTGGTTGCCCAACCGGATTTCTGGAATGATAGAAAAATGTGCACCGACAGAACCGCCGTTACCTGTTTTCTGGCCAATGATTTCCTCTTTCGCGAATACGTAATCTACACCAGCGCCAAAATATAGGCGGGGATAGCCGGGAGTCAGCGGATGTACTTCCACAGCTAACGAGATTGCCGTGAGCGACAAGTCCGCTGCGTCGCCGGCATTAAAATCGTCTGACTGATAAAATGGGTCTCCGTTTTGTTTGAACAAGTCGGTGGCGATTTTCAGGCGACTTATTTCGGAAAGGGTTACGGCCAGGGCGAGTTTCCCGCTTGGGCCATCCCCATAGACATTCTGAATTTCATCGTCGCTCGGCGAAAAAACGCCGCCCAGCGCCATGAGTTGCAACCCGTTTGCCTGGCCGAGAAGAAGTGACGGCAAAATCGAGAGTGCAACTAAAATGCAAGTCCGTAATTTTGACATTTCCAGCCTCCAGTAAATTTGTGAGTCAGGTACTCAGGGAGCGTTCTTTTGTTTTTATCTGCATCGCCAACTACCTTCGCCAAATGAGAGAGAAAAAGCTAACCGCATTTTCTCATACCTGAGATATTCTGATCGGAGGAGGAGGCATCACATCCATTTGATGCTTGACGGCGGTTAGCTTTTTCATAGAGGTGCTTCTATTCACGGATGGTCAGTGTTTTCTGCTTGGGGCTGCCACCGGGGGTGGAAACAAGTTCGGCCCGCATGATGAACTCACCTGTCATTGCATCGCCAGCGTTGTTCGTGCCATCCCAGGTGACCTGGTAGGAACGGCTGTCCCCCGGCTGCAGGGTCAAGTCCCACAAGGCAGCCGTGAACGCCTTGTCATGCGCCCAGTTCCAAACGAGAACAGGATCTTTTTCACCCTGCACCGTCAGTGCCAGGAAATCGAAAATCTGGCCGTCGTTGAAATGCAACGTGAAGGCGTCCTGGCCGGCATTGGTTACGTTTAGCGTCATATCGACGCATCCACCGGAACGGATTTCATCCGCGCTCAACGCCAGTGTCAGTTCCAGTCCGCTGAAATGTGTCGCGTTGATGAGTTGCAAGATGCCTGCGATGATATTTCTTAGATTTTGCGGCGCGGCGAAATTGTCCGTTCGCACCGTCTTGCTGCTGTAAGAGATGGCGTAGAGGAAGGCATCGGCAACTTGTGAGTCAATGTACTCGCTGGCCAGCGAAAAGAAGTTGTTGTCACGCATCAATTCATCAAAATTATCGAGTTCCTGCTCTGTCATTTGTCGGGTCCAGGTTGCGCCGGGGAAGAAATCATTGGTAAAGACGATGCGCCCGGTTTCATCCACAGCGAGCAATTGCTGCACGCCGGCAAAACCACCGGTTATTGCCACGGACAGCAATGTGGTTGACGGACTGGAGTTGCTTTCGAGTATGTCCTTATCGTCACTGCCGTCGAAAACACCCGGGAAGCCACAGCCCGTTATGAGCAGTCCTAAAATGGCAGCAATTGAAAATAGGTTTCGCATTTGGGTTTTCGCAAGTTAATGAATGTTGGTTGAAAGGGTCAGCTTTACCAATGCAACGCCCGTGCCAGATGAGCCTGCCCGACCATTTCAACGGAAGAACACCGCGTTTCACGGGTGATTGGCCAACTAATCTCGCTGTTATTCTGTATCGTTGCTGAGGATTTTTCCCGCCGATTCATCAGAAATCTGATATTTATTTCAGATTTCTGAAACGAGGCGAGAGGTTTAAAACCGGAAATCGAAGCCCGTGGTCAAGAGGAATTTGCTGTAAAAGCGGCTGCGGATGACGGATTCGTTGTTGTAGTAGGCGAACCTCAGAAGGGCGGTTGTGCCGCGGTTCAGGTCTTTGGATAAATCCAGGACGAAGAAGTTGCTTTCTTCCCGCTCGGTGTCGAGGTCGGTCGGAAACATGGGTAGCGTTTCCTCGCTGTAGTTTTTGAATTGCAGTGCGCTGTAGCCGCGCAGCCAGATGCCACGCGGGAGCGGAATGCCGATAACGAGCACAAATTGGTGTTTGGAGAAAGTATAACCGTAACTGTTCGAGTCGTTGTGCTCAAGTGAATACGAAAAGCTGAAAAGGAATAATTTCGAATAGCTGAACCGCGTCAACAACCGGATAGCATCGTCGTTTTGCTTTCTGGGTTCGATGGTCAAACTCGCGTTCTCGGGGTCGAAGCTTATGGCTTCGCGGTCATAATCGATTCCTGTAACAAAAAGGGATGTTTCCCATCCGAATCTCCGACTCAGGGTGCGCGAAAAAGTCCATCCCAGGCGAATTTCTGTGTAGTCAAACCGGGGAAAATCGCTGTACTCGATGCCTGCTCTTCTGACAGAAAACTCATTTGCAAAGCCCCAAAATGGCGGTGGACGAACGAATGATTCCAGAGAGCCGGTAGAGTAGTTCAGAACATCGTTCAGGTAAATTTTCAGCCTGCCGGCTCCACGCAAGCCCACTCGAAATTCTTGCAGGTTAAGAATCGCAGCGGCCCGAATCTCATTGATGAGTTTGTTTTCAATAGAGTGCTGAAAATAGGTTTGCAGGCCACCCTGGTATGTGAAGCGCAGCGCGATTTTTTTTCCTGAGCGCGAGGCCTTTGAACTGAACAGGAATCTGGCTGAGGAATCCTCTATACGGTCGAGCGAGTCCGACGGGTTTTCCCGGATGTTGTTGTCGAATTCGTATGATAACTGCAGCCGGTTTTTGACTCGCCACTTCGGCTTTTTTTGACCGAATACGAGATTGCCGGGATCGAGAAGGAACAAAATGCAGAGCAGAAGGGCGGCCGCTGTACCAGAGAATTCGCGCACGGGCAAGTTACTGTTTCTTCAGTTCTTCGGCAGCGTGGTAAAATTGGGCCGCCCGCAGCGAAAGGCTGTCGGCGCGCGCTTCGGCGTCTTGTTCCTGATGTGAGAGATTCTCAATGAGATCCTCAATCACATCCCCCGATAGCGTAATAAAATCAAAATCCTTCTGTCCGACCAGGATAGTTTCTCCGGCCAGGGCAGCGCGGTCCGATGATTCCACAACATCCAACCCTGCTGTCACGGCCGACTCCCCTGACTGTGAGGCCAGATTTGTCAGAGCCTCCTCCTGCTGGTCGAACAAGGCCAGATCTTCGACCATCTCGCTGACGCGCGTGCGCAGGTCGAGTTCTTTCTGCAGCTCTGCGGCGCGCGCTTGCAGTGCCCTGGCGCGAGTACGGTATTTTTCCTCCTGGTCTTTCAACAGATCTCCTTTCTGCCTGACTTGCCTGGGCGTGTCATCGGGCGAAATATCAAGCTGGTTGATTTGCAGCTCATCGACCTTTTGTAAGCCGGCAGCTTGCTGAACGGATGTCCTTTTGTGCCGCAGCCGGTCGATACGATTGAGGAACGCTTGCCGGTTCTGCGCATTCTGTCCGCCCTTTTCCAGCGCCGCCACAGCCTTGTCGATCTCCGATTCATACAGTTTGATAAGCTGCTGCCCGGTCTGAGTGTGTCTCTGCTGCGACTCCCGTATTTTCCTGTCGAGGGCGGCGACCTTTTTTGAAACATCCTGCGACGCCTTCAGCAGGGCCTCCAGTTTTTGCCGCTCCAGATAGCTGAGTTGGTCGTTCGATTTCAG
>SMXE01000133.1 GCA_004357015.1 Caldithrix sp. | reverse complement strand
TGCTTTCTGTGGGGTCACTTAGCAAGTTGAATACTTGCGATTCGCCACCGGTATCCGTAATCACTTTCATGTGTTGGCTGCGGCAGCAATACACCTTTGGCATTATGTCTGTCTGCAACATTCTCTCGTCCGTCGGAGTACGCCCATCAGTGCCGTAGCTCGCCGCCGCAAAGGCCGCCATGTTTCGGTTATCGACGTAAGATGATGAATCCTCAAAAAAACTCTGGTATTCAAACAAATTTTCGATATCCAAGCATGCGAGTATGCTCGGCGCGATTTGCAGGAGGCTAACTAAATCGCTGCGCGCGTAATATCGACTCTGGCGCGGCCGCTTAACCATGAGCGGCACATGCATGAGTTCATCGTACAATTTGGATTTGTGCTGCAGATCGCCGTGATCCATAAATTCCTCGCCGTGATCTGCCGTAAAAACAATCAGAGATGAATCGTACAGAGCGGTCCTCTTCAGAAAATCAAAAAGCTCTCCGACTTTAGCATCCAACTGGCGCACCGAAGCATTGTAAAGACCGCTTACCCGGGCAAGCGCCTCCGGGGAAAGGGCGGCATTTTCCCGAACCCGCTGGTTCAGACGTAGATTTTCCTCCCTGGAAATTGAGTGACCATTGAGTTCAACTTGTGGTTCTTTCTGAGGTAAGTAGGGATAATGAGTGTCCATGTAGTGCAGCCACAAAAAGACCGGCTTATCCTCAGGCCGCTTTTCCACCGCATGAAACACATGCTCGTGAAATTGCATTTCGAGCTGCGCTTTCGCACGAATACTCTCTTCACCGACCAGATACCGCTCGACATCCAGGCCGGGGATAGTGATCAGTGACGAGTGATCCACGGAAGCCGATTCAGATTCTGCGGGCAGCCTGCGCTCTCCCCGTGGCTGCGGAATCTCAAAAGTCAGATAGTCGTAAAACTGATCAAACCCGCGATCGTAATGAAAATATCGGGAAATGTAGGGGTTGGCAGCATTAAACCCCATCGTGTGGTAGCCTGTTTGTTGCAGCGCCTCGGCAAGGGTCACCGGTACATCAAACAGCCCCAGTTTTCGCGACTGTAGCGAGCAACGCCCAGCCATAATTGCAGGGAAAGCGTGTGGCGTGTTCGGCCCGTTGGAGAAAGCATGCGTGAATCGGGTGGACTCCCCGGCAAACGTATCCAGATTGGGCGTGGTGGGCAGGCGGTAGCCGTAGCAGCCCAGCCGGTCGGCGCGCAAAGAATCCGCAGTGATCAGGACGATGTTTGGCCGGGTGTTCACGATAAATAACCGAGCTCCTTCAGACGTTGCTCAACCCCACGCTGCTCATCGTCGGTCATCCGGTCGTGGTCGGCGCCAAACAGCAGTTCTGCCAGCACAAAATTCACGTACTCATCCACCGACCCGAATCTCTGCGAGTGGGAGACGATTTTCTCGATGGCCGCGTAACAGGCCGGCTGAATTTTGACTTCGCGCATGGTTTCCTTCTTCATGGCAAATTTGCTCCCCGCTACTGCGCAGGAGTTGACGTTAGTTCCTCGATGGCATCCAGCATGTTTTTCCAGGAGTATTTTCGTTTCTCATGTTTAACGTTTTCTACAAACACTTGCTCCAGATTCTCTGAGTAGAAGCGAATGACAGCAGTGGCTATCGCCTGAGGATTTTCTGGCGCCACCACAAATCCGGTCTTGTCATTGATAACGACTTCAGAAAGGCCGCCGACGTCCGTGACAATACATGGTTTGTTCAAATGATAAGCCATCTGTACGATGCCGCTCTGGGTCGCCGATTTGTACGGCAGCACCACGACTTCAGCCGAAGAAAAATAGCGGCTCACGTCCTCCGTGGGGATAAATTCCGCATGAAACTGAACGCTGCCAGAAACACCGAGATTATCACATAGCTGCCTGAACTCCTCTTCGTTTTCATAGAATTCACCCACAACCAGCAACTTCAGGTTTACCTTCTCCAGAATTGCAGGCATGGCTTTGAGAAGCAGGTCCAGCCCTTTGTACGCCCGCACATATCCGAAGAAGAGAATGACCCTGTCTTCGGCAATGTTTAGCTGCCGGCGCGCCTCACCTTTGTCCAGGACCTCGCCGAAAATATCGTAGACCGGATGCGGCACGAGTTTGTATTTCGCAGCCGGAAAAAGCGACAGAAGTTGTTGCTCCACCACACCGGATTGAACGATGAAGGAATCCGCTTTCCGGAGCGCAAATTTTGTTAAGGCGATATCTCCCGGCCGGCGTTCATGTGGAATGATGTTGTCGCAAATGTAGAGAATTTTAGCACGCGTGTATTTTCCTACCAACCAGCAGATCGTGCCAAAACAAGGCCCGAAGAAAGGCAGCCAGAATTTTAGCAACACAAGGTCAGGCTGCAAGTCACGGATTCGCTTGAATGCCCGAACCCAACTCAGTGGCGCGATGGAATCCAAAATTGGCTCTGATTCGATCCGGACCGAGACGTCCTTGCTATTTTCCATCTGAGTTTGACCAGGAAAAAGAAGTTTCGGATACTGGCGCTTGAATGTGATGACATGAACCTGATGCCCGCGCGCCTTTAATCTCTTGTACAAAATGCCGGCGTATTGAGCAATGCCGCCCCGAAGTGGGTAAGCTGTCGAAACAATCACAATTTTCATTTGCTGGTAATAATTTGTGGTAGGGTAGCAAGCCGGTCCATGACAATATCGGCTGCTGTTGGCACGTTCAATTGACTGCTGAAAAGCACGTTGGTGCCAACGCCGGCATCGATGCCGGCCTGAATGTCGCTCTCCTTGTCGCCGAGGAGGATGGACTTTGTCATGTTAAGATTGAACTCCTGTTGAGCTCGCAAGAGCATGCCGGGCCGCGGCTTCCGGTCGGGCGAATCTTTCTTGTATCTGCCGACGCCGTCAGTGGGATGATAAGGACAAAAATAGACTTTTCGAATATGAACGTTCTTCTGCCGAAATTCCTTGAGCATCCAGTCATTGAGGACATGAAAATCACCTTCGGAATAGTAGCCGCGGGCAATGCCGGCCTGATTTGTTACTATGATAGGCAAGAAACCGCCTTCTTCAAAAAAGCGACACATCTCGAAAATGCCGTCGATGAATTCAACATCCTCAATCCGGTGCAGATAGTTGATTTCCTTGTTGATGACCCCGTCGCGGTCGAGAAACAGCGCCTTATTCATAGGCTTTCAACTCAACTTGCGCCCTTCGGTAATCGTCCGGCACACCAATGTCAATAAAATAGCCGTCCGACACCAAACAGTGAATTTCAACGCGCGAAACGTGCGGCTTGAGGAAATCTTCTTCGAAAGAAAATTTCTCCGGGAAGTCGAAACCATCGAACAGATTCCTGTTCGCGACATAAATGCCGCCGTTGATATGGCCGTGCGCGACGGGCTGCTTCTCTTCAAATCCGGTCACGCGCGTGCCTTTGAATCTTACAATTCCATAGCGGGAAATATCACGCATCGGCTTGAGCGCCAGCGTCAGGTGCGCATCCTTCTCCTGGTGCAACGTCACCAGCGATGCCACATCCACGTCGTAAAACGTGTCGCCATTCATGATCAAAACAGTCTCAGATTCAGCTTTCGACAGCGCGAGCTTGATGCCGCCGCCTGTGCCAAGCGGCTCATCCTCGGCCGAATATTCTATCGCCAACCCGCAGTACGAACGCCCGATGAACTCCTCGATTTTGTGATGCAGGTGACCTGTAGCAAGCACCACTTTTTTGAAGCCAAAACGGTGCAGGTAGTTGAGTAAAAAAGTGAGGAAAGGCCGGCCGTTGATAAGCGCCATCGCCTTGGGAATATCGGGAACAGTCTGGCGCAATCGGGTGCCGAGTCCGCCTGCCAGAATTATTGCATCCAACTACGAATCTGCTCCGAATAATGATCCTTCCACATCAGCGGCGACTGCCGTGGTTGTAACAAGGGATTTCTTCGTTGCAATGGACTGGTGAATTTCGCTTCTAACAAATTCAGCTAGTGAATGGTCCATCCTACACTACCGTGCTTGGTAAAATGACACTTAAAGACCTTCCCGGGGAATTTGCCAAGTTCGTTTATGACATTCACTTTTTTTGTTGGATCCACGAAAAGCATCATGAAACCACCACCGCCGGCGCCCGAAATTTTCCCTGAAATCGCGCCGGCATCCAGCGCTGCCTGATAAATTTCATCGATTGCCTGGTTGGTGATGGTGTGCGCCATCTTCTTCTTCGCTTCCCAGGATTTGTTCAGGTGCTTGGCAAATCTCTGTATTTCGCCCTTCAAAAGCGCCTCCTTCATCACAAGAGCATCTGCTTTCAGTTGATGCATGGCATCAATGGACTTTTTTTTGTTTTCTACAACGTTGCGAGCCTGCTCGTCGATGATTTTGGCGGATTCGCGTGAGACCCCTGTAAAGTAAAGCACCATCGAGGTTTCAAGTTCATCCAGAATCCAACTCTTGATACGGAGCGGATTCACAATCACCCGATCATTCTCATAAAACTCCATGAAATTGAAGCCACCGAACGTGGCGGCATATTGGTCTTGCTTGCCGCCCGAAAGGCCGATATCCTTCCGCTCGATCTGATAAGCCAGGCTGGCGATGTCGTACTCACCCAGCGGCAGATTCAGCCATTCCACAAAGGCGCTCAGGATGGCCACCACCATGGTGGAGGAGGAACCGAGTCCCGACCCGGCAAGCGCGTCGGAATAGGTGGTCATTTTGAAGCCAAGAGGATCGCCGCCATTAAATTCCTTAACGACCCGGTTGTAAACGCCTTTGTGTAAATCGAGCGCGCCGTCTATTTCGAGATGGTCTACTGCCGGCGATTCGAACGACAAATCCTGGTCCGCCGCCCGAATCTCAATCTTATCGGTATTGGTCACCTCAATCGTGCAATAGGCATACATATCGATGGTGGCGTTCAGAACATAGCCGCCGAATTGATCGCTGTAAGGGGATACATCCGTGCCGCCACCCGCGAGTCCAAGTCGCAAAGGCGCTTTGCTGCGTACGATCATATGCTAACCTCAGAATTATTCCAGAGACTTTCTCACTGCGTAATCGACCTGCTCTTTTCTGGTTTCCGTAATCATTTCACCCAGAAGTCCGATGGACACAAATTGCACTCCCAGAATGATTGTCAGAATGCCGAGAAAAAGCAGGGGACGATTTGAGAGATACTTTTGCATAAATATACGCTCAAACGTCAGGTAAGTGCTGATGCCAAGTCCAAAAATAAATGAAAGGAGACCAATGGTACCAAATAGATGCAATGGGCGCCGAGTATACCTCGTAATGAAAAGTACGGTTATCAAGTCAAAAAATCCCGCGGTGAAGCGAGAGATACCGAACTTTGTGACGCCGTATTTTCTCGGGTGGTGTTTAACAACGACCTCTCCGATTCTGAATCCCTGCCACTGCGCCAGCACAGGCAAAAACCGGTGAAGCTGTCCGTAAACATTGATGTTCTCCGTCACCTCCCGCCGGTACGCTTTCAGCCCGCAGTTGATATCGTGCATTTGCAGGCCAGTCAACATGCACGTCACGCGATTGAACAGCTTCGATGTCGTGCGTTTGATAAACGGATCCCTGCGGTCCCTCTTCCACCCGGATACCAGATCGTAACCTTCATCGATTTTGGCGATCAAACCGGGAATCTCATCCGGGTCATCCTGCAGATCCGCGTCCATCGTAATGATGATTTCCCCGCGCGCCTGGCTGAAGCCCGTGGCAAGGGCGGCTGATTTGCCATTATTTTTCCTGAATTGATACACGCGAACACAGGGATCAAGTTGGTGCAACTCCGTTAGCACGTCCATTGAGTTGTCCGTGGAACCGTCGTCCACAAACACAATTTCGGCAGGACGTCCCATAGATTTGAGCACTGCCGAGACTCGCTCATGCAACTCGCGCAGAGATTCCTCCTCGTCAAAAAGCGGTATGACGATGGAAATCTCCGGGTTCTTCTTATTTTTGTGACTCATGCTTTTCAATTGGCTTTGTCATTCCTCTTCCGATCCGTTCGAAGCCTGACACCACCCCAGTAGACCTTTTTTGCATTTTGGGATGTCTTGAGCCGGAACTTCTCCGGTGCGATTGATTTGTTGACCTTCTGACTGGTGTAGTAAATCGTCAACCGCTCCCGCGCCAGAGGTCGGGTAATCTTGATGATCTGTGGCAGCATGACGCCTTTTTTTTTCCTGAACCGCCGGTATTCTTTGCTCAGTATCACCTCGCCCGCTGCATTCAATAGATGGCTTTTTGTGACAACATAGGTTTTTGGGTCGACCCAACACTTCAGAGTTTTGTCCCCAAGCTGCTGTGAAATCAGGTACTCACCATCCTCAAATATGAGGGTGGCTGTGGAATCATCGGTTACCTGTGTCAGCCCGGCAAAGACCTCAACGAGTTCATCGGTTTCAATCTCGATTTGCAGAAACTCACGCAGATCGAGGGTTTCTACCTCGCCATAATAAAGAATGTTTTCACGCGGAGCGTAAGCGGCAAAATAACGGCTGTCGAGGAAGAGAGCGCCGACGTCAATTCCGAGAATCGCCTCAGTTTTCACGAAAACCGAGTCCGGAAACTTGATGTAAATTTTCGAGGATCCGCTGTACCCCTCTCCCGGCAATTCGATAATGACGCGCGCCCTGCCTTCCAGGCTTTTCAGTTCGTTAAAATTGCGCAATACTTTTGACTGGATTTGCGCGGACGTCACATTGTCAAGGTCAGGAATGTTTCGCGAGGTAGCGGCGCAGCCGGCAAGGACTGCAAGAAGCAAGGATGCAGGCAACCGAAAGAGGAAACGCACGATCCGCCCGGGGAAAAATTCTTCCAAGAGTTCGAAATTCGAGATGATAATTTAATTGATCCCCAGCTTGATGAGTACGCTCTCCCGCTCAGGGTCAAGCTCCCGGGACTGCTGCCAGTACTGCGCCGCCAGG
>SMXE01000132.1 GCA_004357015.1 Caldithrix sp. | reverse complement strand
TTATTCGTGTTCATTCGTGTCAATTAGTGGTTAATCAAAAAATGAAACCACGAATACACACGAATTTTCACGAATTAATTGATACTCCTTTGAACACATAAATCAGGTCTTCTTTCTTCGTGTTCATCCGTACAAATTCAGGGCTAATTCTTTTAGTTCACAAACCTGAGATATTCTAATTTCTGCTTGCCGAAGTTTAGAATCATTCCCAATCTCAGCTTCGTAGCTTTCAAATAATTAAGAAGCTGATCCCGGTGGATATTTGAAATTTCACTAACTACTTTTAATTCAAGGATGATTTGATTTTCAACAAGAATGTCCGCGTAATATTCACCGACCACTTCGCCATCAAAAGGGACTTTTACAGACGCTTGCTGCTCGGCCTCAATACCCGCTTTTCGAAAAGCGACCATCATGGCATTTTCGTACACCTTTTCCAGAAAGCCGCTACCCAACACATTGTAAACATTCATGGCCAGTCCCACAATCTGATACGATAAATCTTTATGGACAAGATCAGCACCCACTTCATCACCTCCCATTAGTCCAAGTTAGGTGGTTAACCCAAAAACGAAACCACGAATGCACACGAATTTTCACGAATTAATTATACTCCTTTGAACACATGAATCCAGTTTTTTTTATTCGTGTTCATTCGTGGAAATTAGTGGTTCCAAAAAATTCATTCGTGGTTAACCAAACACGGCGTTCGCCCAAATAACCAGGATCGCCGCAGGACAAACATAGCGAATAAAGAACCCCCAGATCTTGGCCTGCGACAAGGAACCGATAAAGGGCTGTTTGAATTTTGGGTTGCCAAGAGACATCTCCTCTGCAGCTTTATCTGCCCCCCAGACCCAGCCGATGAGAATGCTGAACAGCAGCGCGCCCAACGGTGGGAAAATATCAAACCAGAGAAAAATCATGATTTCAAGAAAACTCTTGCCGCCGAAGAATGATAGGCTGCTGAGTCCAGGCACGGCTCCCTGCGACAGCGCCGAAGGCAGTCCAGCTACGAAGACAAACGCCCCGAGCAGCCAGGCAATCTTCTTGCGTTGCCAGCCGCGTTCGTCCACAAAATAAGCCACCGGGATTTCGAGCATTGAAATCGTTGAGGTCAGTCCTGCGATGGTGAGCATCAGGAAGAACACTGCGCCGAGCACGTTGCCGATGGGCATTTGCGCAAAGATTTCAGGCAGGATGATAAAGACCAACGCCGGCCCTTCAGCGGGTTGTTGTCCAAAAGAGAAGAGCGCCGGGAAAATCATCAGGCCGGCAAGCAGCGCGATGACCGTGTCCAATGCCACCACCTGAACGGCTGCGTTTACGATATTTTCCTTCTTGGAGAGATATGAACCGTACGTCAGGAGGCCGCCGATACCCAAGCTCAGCGAGAAGAAAGCCTGCCCCATGGCAATCACAACGGTTTTACCCGTGATCTTCGAGAAATCAGGTTTAAGGAAAAACTCAAGGCCTCGGGCCGCTCCGGGCAGCGTGAGGCCGTGCACGACCAGCACGAGGATGAGAACAAGCAAGACTGGCATCAGCAGTTTGGTCCAGCGCTCAATGCCATGCTGCACCCCGCGATACACCACCGCCACGGTCAGCGCGAGGAAGATGGCCAGCAGCGGTACGACCAAAACCGGCGATGAGGCAAAAGCCTGGAAGGAAGTCCGGTCACCGACCAGCATCTTGAAAAAGTAGCCCACGGTCCAGCCCGCCACCACCGAGTAGAAGCTCAGAATAAAGAATCCCGCACCCAGACAGAGCACACCCAGACCCATCCAGGCGCGTGAGTTGCTAACCGCACGAATGGCGCCCACGGCGTTTTTCTGGCTGAAGCGTCCCAATGTAATCTCACCGAACATGAACGGCATGCAAATGGTGAACGTGCAGACCAGATAAATAATGACAAACGCCGCTCCGCCGTTTTGCCCGGTGCGAAAGGGAAACGCCCAGACGTTCGCCAAGCCCACCGCTGAGCCAGAGGCTGCCATCACAAAACCAATTCTTGAACTCCAGTTTCCACGAACATCAGGCATCAAATTCTTTTTCCTGTTTTCTCCACGGAACAACACAGAGACACATTGAAGGATGCTATTCTTCTAATTTATTGCTCTATTTCATGGGAAGAACGCTCACCGCGGAAAGGTACGAATCCCCCTTCGCCTTGTCAAGAATTTTGCAATCGCGCGCCCGACTTGCTCTTCAGGCATTCTGATTTATGCCCAAAGATGACCCTTCTTAAGTATTACTGGAAGCTTAAGAAACAATAGCGAGGCACCACATGCCGAGAAATTTGAAATGGCTCAACCTCATGGTTTTGTTCCATTTCATCCTCAGCGCGCAAACCGGAGAAAATATCGAATACCACTCTGATAGAGTAAATGGTACTTTGTTAACTTTTACTTATGCAAAGCTTACATGTGATGTTTTCAGGAGAGAAATCACGCACTTGGATGGCAGTCATCAGGGGAATCCTTTCCTTCTGCAAGGGATGAATTCGTCGAAATGCTGGAGGGGCGGCGCAAGGAGGAGACTAAGGCGTTAGCCAAAAAAAGTCGTATTGGCTACGACCCTGGTTCTGGTACGTTGTTAGCTCGCGAGTTTTATTCGTACCGCAAAGCTTCGATCGGATCCAATCTTGAGGCTAGCACAGCCGGCCACACCCCAAAAGTCAAGCCGACAAAAGTACAGAATACCAATCCGCCGATGGCCCATTCGAGTGGAACGGCATTTTCGAAGCCGGTCATGATCGAAACGACATTGCCCAACCCAAAGCCGGCCAGCACGCCCACAACACCGCCAATATTGCACAACACAACTGCCTCCAGCAGAAATTGCAGGAGAATATTTTTTCTTTTGGCGCCGAGAGCTTTGCGGATGCCGATCTCACGCGTGCGCTCGGTAACCGAAACCAACATGATATTCATGATGCCGATACCGGCTACGATTAAGGCAATCATCCCGATGACAAAAGCGCCTGCTTTTACGCCCGCAGTGACATCGTTAAACGTCTTGATCATGCTTTCGTTGCTGAAGATTGTGAAATCGTCTTCCTCGAGTGGTTTGACGTTGCGTTCGTAGCGCATCACTGCGCGTGTCTCTTCGATGGCATCTTGCAGTAATTCAGGCGACTTTGCCCTGACCGTAATATTGACGGACCGTTCTCTGCCGCGCTTGTCATATTTTCCATAGGCCCGCTGAAAAACAGTAATTGGAATGAGGCAATAATTATCGTAACCGGCGCCAAAGGCCGACTTCTTTTCTTCGAAAACACCAATGACTTTGTATTTCCGGCCATCCAACTTAATGCGCCTTTCTATCGGGTCGGTAAAAGGAAACAGCTCTTCGGCGATGCCGTGACCAATCACAACGACTTTTCTGCCGATTTTTACATCTTCATGAGATAGATTCCTGCCAAGGGCAATGTAGTGTGTGTTGTTATCGGGATACTCCGGTGTGCCGCCGCATATCGTCAGATTTGAGTTCGTCGATTCATTTCTGTACTTGGCTTTGAAACCAAAATCCCACAATTCTGCTCCCACCAGGTCGACGGTTTTGACGTGATCGCGAATCGCATTGGCCTGTGCAACTGTGGTGGGTCTTCGCTTCTGAATTTTCCGTCTTTCTTCTTCACTCACCGGGCCGCCAGCCGCCTGTTTTTGAACCTGGAAGGTCGTAGAACCGAGAACACTCATTTCCTTTTCGATGGTTTTTTGTATGACGGAAATTCCGGTCATCACCGCTATGATGGAGGCCACGCCGGAAATAATGCCGATGAGTGTCAAAAACGATCTCAACTTATTGGCCGTAATAGATGCCAATGCCATTCTGAGTGCTTCGAAAAGTTGCATCATTACCTCTTATTCATAACGGAGGGCTTCTATCGGGTTGAGTTTTGCAGCTTTGAAAGCCGGAATAAGCCCGGATAGGATGCCCGTCATAATGGAAACCAAAATCGCAACTACAACAATTGGCATGGAAATGCTGGCCGGCATCACAAACTTACTGATGAGCGCGGTTACACCAAAGGCCAGCACCAGGCCGATAACGCCACCGATCAGACAAATCGTCGAAGACTCGAACAAGAATTGTGTAAGGATGGCACGCCTTTTTGCACCGATTGCCTTGCGGATGCCGATCTCCCGCGTCCGTTCAGTTACCGAAACGAACATGATATTCATCACGCCGATACCGCCGACAAAGAGTGAAATGCCGGTAATCACCAGCCCAATCAAGACCACCACGCCCATGACATTGTTATAGGCCCCCACGAGCTGATTCATCTGATTGATTGAAAAGTCGTCATCGTCAGTGGGTTTGAGTTTTCTGATTTTCCGCATTTCACCCACGACTTCGTATTCAAAATCTTCCAGGCTGACGTTGGGCCGCGCCTTAACTGCAATGTTAAAATCACGATTCTTGCTGCCAAATGATTTCATGAAGGAAGTGATGGGCACAAAAATCTGCCGGTCGAAATTGGGCCCGCCAAAAAAACCGGCGCTGCCCTGCTTTTCCATCACACCGATAATGCGGTAATTGTAGCGGCCAATTTTCATCCGTTTGTTAATCGGATCCACATTTTCGAAGAGGTGCTCCTTGATCTCTGCACCAATCACGCAAGCGTTTCTTTTGAATTGCACATCAAAGGAGGTCAGGAATCTGCCAGTCTCCGGTACGGATGCGGACACCATCATGTGTTTATCGGTTGTTCCGATAATGGTGATATTCTCCAGAACAGTGGATCGATACTTTACATTCTTGGTGGTATTGGTCGTGGGATTGATGGCAATGGCGTTTCGCAAGCGCTGTTGCAGTTTTTCTGCTTCTTTCAGTTGCAGATTTTTCCGGTTCCGAAACTGAAAGAAGTTCCCGCTGATCACCCAGGGCCGCCGCGAGACGTACAGCACGTCGGAACCGAGCGCGGAAATGCTTTCTTTGAACGTGTTGCCCAATCCATTGGCCGCCGTCATGGTCGTCACCACTGCCAGGATGCCAATCACGATTCCCAAAGTCGTCAGGACGCCTCGGGACTTGTTGGCTTTGATGGCCGCCAGGGCTATTTTAAGAGACTCTGTGGTGTCGTATAAAGCTTTCATTTTTTTTATGTTTTTTTCTCGGTTCATGAACAAATAAGGCTAGTTGAGGACAGTCTGGGCAGCGCCATTGGCGCGCGGCGCCAGGACGTCAGATTCGATTTTACCGTCTTTTAGTTTCACGATCCGATGGGCATGTTCAGCAACATGCGTTTCATGGGTAACCAGAATGATGGTGTTGCCCTCTTTGTGCATGTCATCAAATATCGCCATGATTTCCTCTCCCGTCGCACTATCCAGATTGCCTGTCGGTTCATCAGCCAGGATTATCGACGGCTTGTTGACCAACGCTCTGGCAATGGCCACACGTTGACGCTGGCCACCCGAGAGTTCATTTGGTTTGTGTGTCTTGCGGTCTTGCAGACCTACCTTTTCGATAGCCTCCTCTGTCATCTTTGACCGAACTGCGGTGGGGATGCCGCCGTAGACCAGAGGTAATTCCACATTATGAAAAACATTCACCCGCGGGATCAGGTTAAACGTCTGAAACACAAAGCCAATCTTTTGGTTGCGGATTTCAGCCAACTGGTCATCGTTCATCTTGCTGACGTCCTCACCTTCAAGATAATATTCTCCCGTGGTCGGAGTGTCCAGACATCCAATCATATTCATCATCGTCGACTTGCCCGAGCCCGACGGACCCATGATCGCAATATACTCATTATTCTGAATGCTCAGGGAAACGTCTTGCAACGCATGAACTTCCTCCACGCCCATCACATAAGTCTTGCTGATACTACGTATGTCTAAAGCCATCTCATTACCTTAATTTATGGTCGCTTGCAAAATCGCTTAGTTCTTTTTCTCGGGATTGTTATCGACAACAACAGCAGAGCCGTTCTTGAGATCTTTACTTATGGCGCGGTAACTTCCTGTTACAATTTCAGCCTTTTCTGCAATTCCATCGAGAATTTCTATGTGTGTTTCACTCTGAATACCCGTCTTGACCTGCTTAGCATTGACGACTCCGTCATTTATTACAAAAACCACCTCTACAAAGCCATCCCTGTCAGTTGCATACTTTTCTTCATCGGGCAATGTAGCTGCAATGGCGTCGCCATCTTCGCCCGCCTTCAATTCCAACTGTTCTGGCGTCTTCACCGCAACACATTGAATCGGGATATTGATAACATCTTCTTTGGTATCTGTGACGATATCGCTGCTGGCTGTCATGCCCGGCCGAAGCTTGTCGCCGGGATTGAGGATTGAAATCTTGACCTCGAACTCTGTTTTTTGGTCCGCAGAGCCGGAACCGGTTATTTTCGCGCTGCTGGCAATTTCAGTCACCACGCCCTGAAAAGTCCGGTCGGGTATCGCGTCAATTTCGATTGTTGCTGTGTCGTCGACTGCTACCGCAACGATGTCGTTTTCATCCACATTAACCAGCGCCTCCATCGCTGAAAGATTCGAAATGACCATAATAACATCTTCCTGGAATTGTGAGCCAAGGGCAATTTCACCGATCTCTTTGTTTAACTCGCTGATTGTTCCAGCCATGGGTGCGTAGATGGTCGTCTTTGAAAGGTCATCCCGCGTTTGCTTCAATGACGCCTTCGATTGCGCCACTTGATCCAAGGCAGACTGGTACCTGGCTTTCTCCACCTGATAGGCTGCGCTGTTCTGATCAAGCATTGCCTGCGACTCAAGTTTCCTGGCAAAAAGCTCTTTTGTTCGCTCAAAATCCTTCTGCGTCTTGAGCATATTTTCCCTCGCAAGCTCGGCATTGGATTCCGTAGAGCGCATGTTTGCCGCTGCTCTTTCAACTGAGGCCAGAAAGCGCTCGCGGTCCAGCTCAACCAGAAACTGGCCTTTCTCAACCCAGTCGCCTTCTCTTACCTCGAGGCGAGTGATTTTGGCCGCAACGTCAGCGCTGATTTTCACTTGCGTTTTGGGTTGAATTCTGCCACTTGCAGTAACGATCTGTACAACCTTGCCGCGCTCGACATTGGCAGTTTGAACCTCAATCTCATCGCTGCCACTATTGCCGATATTGAGCACTAAAACAATAGCAAGAACAACCACGAACACGATCGAAGACAAAACGATTTTTCTCTTAGACATGATGCTACTCCGTAATTTTTACCAAAATAAATACCAC
>SMXE01000131.1 GCA_004357015.1 Caldithrix sp. | reverse complement strand
GCCAATCCCAAGTGGTTGATCTATCTGCCGCCAACGATGTCACCATCTGAAACGAGCCAGAAACCTGATTTTTTAGAACACCCCGCCGAAGCCTTCACTTATTACCGGAAGCAAGGTGTCCCTAAAGTGGTTTGTGAACAAAAGCACATGGGGTCGCGGGCCGTCGTCATTGTTTGCCGCGATACGGACGCTGCCGTGCGGCGTTTCGGCGTGGTTGATGAAGGAATCGGTATATGTTACACACGTACCGGACGACGTTTCTTCAACGACCATGAGTTGGAAAGCGCATTTCTGAATCGCGTGCGAACGGCTGTGGAAAAAGCCGACTGGTGGGAAACGTTTGATACAGACTGGGTATGTCTTGATTGTGAATTGATGCCCTGGTCCGCAAAGGCACAGGCATTGCTGGAGCAACAGTACGCCGCTGTGGGGGCTGCATCCCGGACAAGCCTGTCAGAAGCGATTGCCTTATTGGAACAAGCGGCTGAAAATAATAGCGATGTGATGCCTTTGTTGAGCGGTTATCGTGAGCGCAGAGAGATGGTCGATCTGTATGCGAAGGCTTATGGACATTATTGCTGGTCAGTTGACGACTTGAGCGATTTAAAGCTAGCCCCTTTCCACCTGCTTGCCACCGAGGGCGTCGTGCACACGAATCAGAATCATATCTGGCACATGGACACCCTAGCCCAGCTCTGCCAGGCTGACGATGTTTTGCTGCTTGCAACACCCTATCAAGTTGTAGATGTAACCGATCCGGTCAGTTGCGAAGCCGGGATTCGGTGGTGGGAGGATTTGACCGCCACCGGAGGTGAGGGCATGGTGGTCAAGCCGATGGACTTTATCGCCAAGGGGAGCCGAGGCTTAATCCAACCCGCGATTAAGTCTCGCGGACGAGAGTACTTGCGTATTATCTATGGCCCTGAATACACCGCTCCCGCGCATTTGGAACGATTACGCTCCCGCGGTTTATCGGCGAAACGCTCTCTAGCTTTGCGCGAATTTGCCTTAGGAATTGAAGCTTTGGAGCGATTTATTCGTCGCGAACCTTTGTATCACGTTCATGAATGTGTTTTCGCCGTGTTAGCCTTGGAAAGCGAACCCGTTGACCCACGTTTGTGACGGCGGCAAGTGTGCCGTTACGCAACAAGTTGTTCCATTTCGAGACAGATTGTGCTGTTCCGCAACGATAAAAACCTCTCTCCTTTTTATTTTTCCATTTATCATTTCACTGAAATTACCCCCCGCTCCCTACCAACAGTGGCTCGCCTACCCCTATGAGTCAATATTGGAAAACCGATACCGTTGGCACCACTTTTGCTTCCTTAAGAGCCACCCCTCCAATTTCATATCAGAAATCCGCACAACCATAAAAAGACATCAATTGTTATAGCTTACCCCATGAGTCTGGGAATCCGTGGGCTAAACGCAATGAATGTCGACATGCCTTAAATTTCAAATCAATACACAACAACCGATAAAGGCAAACCGTCCGAAATGATGGGGCGCAAAGCGACAGACCCTCGCCAAAGCAGGGTGGCTGCGCTGCCGAAGTGATGAGAGAAAAGCAATGAAATTCATTTGGAATTCGCGCGCTTTGACTCCTTTAACTTCGGCTTTTTATTTCGATAGGAATAGACATGGCTTGCAAAGTGTAGTTCCTTACGACCGAAGTAAATTCGCTGAAAAGCGAGGAGACAAAGTGACCAACCTTCGCTACATGCAGAGCAAGTGCTGAACTGAAAATAATTGCCACTTGAAATTGTGAGAAGGTACTTAGTCTATCAGCGATCACAAACATTTATCCAAACGCAACTTCACGACATAACTATTTAAATCACAGACTTGGAAAGGGTAATTTAAGCCGTTTGCCTCTCTCTTGATTACCTCGTTTCCGACTCGGGTTTGAAGAGTTTAGTAAGGAACACACATGAAACGCAGAATTAAGAACCAATCCATAAAAATCGAGGAGACCATTGAAAGGCAACGCGGAAAAGAAATCTCTTCCGACGGAGAAATCGTGGGCGATACTGTTGTAATAGTCGTAAACGGTATCCAGACGATTGTGTCAATCAACGGTCTTAGGTCGGCAAAGAAGCGTGACGCCTCATTATAGCCGCCCCTCTGAGGAAGCCATGAATTACAAAGAGTATTGTAAATCACAGAATCCCTATCAAATTTTTTCCTCAATCAACGGCAATCTGTTTTGGGATTTGGAGAACATCGCAATGAGCCGATCTGCTGTTCTCAACGAAATTCAACAAATGCCGTTTAGAAGTATGTCGAAATTGAATACAGCGATAACTCGGGGACTAGACATCCTGTTGAGTCTATTCGGACTTATCACCAGTGCAATTCCATTGATGATAATTAGCATTGCGATAAAGATTGACTCGGCAGGTCCTGTTTTCTATCGTCAAAAAAGAGTTGGCAAGAACGGAGAAATCTTCCAAATCATTAAATTCCGTACCATGTCCGTCGATGCAGAAAAGAGTACAGGTCCCATCTGGGCAACGAGCGATGATCCGCGCCGGACCGTTGTCGGCATATTTCTCAGGCGGACCAGACTTGATGAACTCCCAAATTTGCTCAATATTCTCAACGGGGATATGACATTCATCGGACCCCGCCCGGAGCGTCCCGAATTTGTTTATGAGTTTGTCAAATGTATGCCTGCATTCGATCGCCGCCATGAGGCGAAACCGGGACTTACAGGTGTGGCACAGCTGATGAACGGTTACGACGACTCGGCAGCGAGTGTTTACAGAAAGCTACGATGGGATGCCTTCTACCTCCGGAAAAAATGTCTCCTGTTTGATCTTAGCCTCCTATACCGCACAGTGTTCTGTATGTTTCGATTAGAGGGATGAAGTGTTTGACGCTCATCACAAATGTTGAGCCGAATCTCTAATACGGTAAGGCTTTTGCCGAACGCAATTTGCTGAACCCGTGTCACTATGACACCCCCTGACTCCGCAGACAATCACATAATCTCTGACAGAGAAATCTAATCAATGATACGCTTTATATTGTCCTTAAAAATAGAGGGTAAAGCAATAAAGGCGCGGGTTTCGAAGTGTACGTCTTTATTTGTATTAAGTAATGTCCTGTTATTTCTTTTTTTTCTGCAATCCAGCGATGCACTTTTCATTCAAGGGGATGGCTCTAAAGGTGATTTCGTCGGCGAACTTACCTACGGGGCCATCTCTACAACAACTGCGAACTTAATTGTGGAATTGACTAATACCAGTCCGCTAGACAATGGGGGATATCTGACTGCGTTTGTTTTTAACAACCCCGGTAATCAAATTAGCAACGTAACACTGACTCCCACAGATACGGATTTCAGTCTGCTTGGGGATACAAATTTCAACAACGGCATCAACGCGATGCCATTTGGGTATTTCGACATTGGCGCGAGTACCTCTAACAGCTTTCAAGGCGGCGGCCCGCCATCTAAGGGAATAGGCGTTGGAGACATGGGGATTTTCACCTTCGGCCTGACAGGAACCAACCTAGACCAACTCACTACGCAGAGCTTCGTGAACGAGTTATCATCGGCGAATCAGTTTTTTGTCGCCCGTTTTCGCGGGTTTGACGACGGTGATAGTAACAAAACGACCGCGGAAACGGCTACCACCCCCGAACCTTCAACCTTTTTCCTTTTCGGTGTGGGTATACTCGGTGTTCTCGGGTATAGCTACCGTCGGCGAAAAAAACCATATCTCAAGTCATTATAACAAATCAGAAGCACTGGCGGAGATTCAAAAATTCAAGCCAGTGCTCTTTTTGTTACACACAAAGCCTCTCAAGTCCTGTCTCTTGGATGCCACAGCTTCGTCAATATTCAATGCTGACACATTGATTCGATTGAGCACTTTCGATAGCCCCCAAAACCATCGCTAGACTCTTGATGTTGTCGGTACAGATGGTCTCAGGCACTTCGCCCGTCTGAACACAGTGGACGAATTCCCGGATTAAACCAGCGTGACCACCCGCTTTACCCGGTTCCTCAAAAGCCGGAATCTCCACATCTTCGACGTCGGAAAAAAAGCCGCCAGTTGCACTGACGACCTGTACCTCGAAACGATCGCCGCCGTCCCACTTCACACTCCCCTTCTCACCGATGATACGCCAGTCGCTTTCCCAACTGGTGTTGAGTCCTTCGGCGCACCAACTTCCCCGGTAGGTGTAGACAATCCCATCGGTCATTTCAAATATCGCAATTGCCGACGCATCTTGGTCATACCACGACCCCGACGGATTCCACTCTTTGCAGTAGACGGAAACTGGGTCTGCACTGGTGATGAATCGCGCGGCGTCAAAAGTGTGGATAGCCATATCCAGCAACAGAACATGCGCCATGTGGTCCCGGAAGCCACCGAAATGCGCGCCAATGTAGAAATCACAGTTCACCGTCGTGAGCCGCCCAATCGCGCCTGAAGTCAAGAAGTTCCTGAGACGGCGAATTCTTTGATCGTAGCGTCGATTCTGAATGACCGCATAATGCTTTCCCGCTTCCATAGCGGCGGCTACGACCTTCTTAGCGTTCTCCATACTATCCGCCATCGGTTTTTCACCGAGCACATGGCACCCATGTTTCAGTGCTTCTAGCGTGACGGGAACATGAGCTTCGGGGACGGTGCAATCAAAAACAATATCCGGTGCGGTTTTATCAAGCATCGTTTTCAGGTCGGTTTCGATGATCGCCTTCTCCAAACTGTATTCCTCTGCCCTCTGCCGCGCCGCTTCTGGCCGAATATCAACCAAGCCGACGACTTCAACGGCATCCATTTGTGTGGCAACTCTAAGCCACGTTCCACTCATCCCGCCGCAACCGACGAGAACCACTTTCAATCGATCAGCCATTTGCTATTTTTCCTTTCTCATGATTTTTTATCCTCAAAGTTTCTGCAAGTGGGGTTTGACGATTCTTGTCCAAAGGTCATAACCAGCGGCGTTCAAGGCGAGGAACTCGGTTTGCGCACATTTTCTGTTTCGTTTATCCCTGCAACAATTGCGTCAACAAACTTGGGATGGTACTTGCTGAAATTCTTGCCAGCGCTGTTTCGAGTCATCACCACAACGAGCTCATGCGCTGGATCGATGACGAACGTCGCCGCCGAAGCTGCACCGTGTCCGAAAGTTTTATTGCTGAGTTTTCCCATCATCCATGTGTTGCCGATCCCCCAACTTTTGGGCCCGCCGCCACCGGTAAGTTTTTCCATCGGAGCCGGTAACATCTTCTGAAATGTCTCCTCACTGAAGAAGCGGTGATTGCCGTATGCACCTTGATTGAGCAACATCTGACCAATTCTGGCGATGTCGAGCGGAACGCTGCGTGCATCAAAGGATGTGCCCACGACGTCAGTGTTTTCGCAACCCAACGGATGCAACAGATGACTTTTGTAGAATTGCGGGATGGCCTCTCCCGATACCATCTCAATGATTTTGCCGCCGAGTGCATAACCCGCACCGTTGTATGCGTGC
>SMXE01000130.1 GCA_004357015.1 Caldithrix sp. | reverse complement strand
TCTTCGCGGGATTTTTCCGGCATTGGATTAGCGGGTTACAGGGTCTTGAGAGACGGCGCGCTGATCGCAAGTTTGACTGCGACGGATGCCACCTTTGATGATCCTGTCCCTGCCGGCACGCCTGACAGAATTTTTTTGTACCAGATTCAGCCATTTGACTCTCTCGGAAATGTGCAGACCTCGGGCGGTGGCGCGAGTTGCCCCTTCGTCAGCGTGCCGCAAATTGTGATGCTGCCGGAGCCCGAATTTACAGCGGGGGACTCGAATCGGGTTCGCTGGCATGACTCCGATAAAATCGATGTTTACACCGTGTTCATCGCCGACAACGGAGATTTCGCCAACGCACAAAGCAGTGATATTGCCGACACCAGCCTCACGTTCACTAATTTAGCAGACGGCGTCTCCTATTCCTACTGGGTTGAGGCATTTGACCAGCAGCAGCGGCCCGTACTTTCCGACACGGTTCGGTCTATTCAGGACGGCTCTGTCCCGGTCATCAACGTGTTTGACGTAAAAAGTAAAATCAGTGCAGGTGGGCGCAACTGGGTGAATGCCCGGGACATCGAACTTGAATTCCATGCACTTGATTCCTCTCCCGGGAAGCTTTTGCGGCTGCACTTGTTTGAGAACGAGCGCCTGGTCAGGTCACTGGATATCGAGCCACCCAGGCCGTCCTTCTCCGCAGTGATTCCGTACACGCTGGCGGCGAGCGCCTGTCAGCAAGTAAAGATAGCAGCCGGTGTTCTGGATGCCGCCGGGAATCTGAGTGACAGTTTTGTCATTGATTTGTGGCTGGATGACGCGCCGCCCGATTCGGTGACGGAACTTATTTGTTCGCAGATGGCCCGCGGCAATGGCATTGAACTGCGCTGGCAGGCGGTTGCAGATGCACCGGGGTGCAGTGGACTGGCAGGGTACCGCATCGTCCGTGACGGCAGTGCCATTGCGGAGGTGCCATCGAACGTTTTGCAATATCAGGATATATTTTCTGAAGAAACCCCAAGTGGACAATTCAGCTATCAGATTCAGCCGTTCGATTTCGTGGCAAATGTTCAGATCCGGGGCGGGAATTCGGTCTGCGAGTACGTTGGCGTATCCCGCATTACAATGCAGGCACTGCCGGAATTCACGCCGGACCTTAGTAACAGGATCTGCTGGACCATCACGGGCTCGTTGGTTTCCATGCAGGTTTTCCTTGATCTGGATTGCGATGCCGTGGCGGACGATTCGGTTCTTGTCAGCGCTTTCACCGGTCAGGAGATGTGCCAGATTTTCGCAGGTCTGGAGGATGGCGTGGAGTACTGCTTTTGGGCCGCGGGCAGGGACGGACAGGACAGAAACGTCACTTCGAACGTCGTTTCATCCACACAGGACAATTCGGCCCCGGCGATTGCGAGCTTTGCCTACCCGGACGGCGAGCCTCTGAACGGCGAGTTATGGGCTTTTTCCCGGCGGGTCGATCTACATTTGACTGCTACTGACGCGAGTAACGGCGAAATCTGGATGTACACGATTCGCGAGGATGCCTTTTTGCCGCAAGAACATGCCTTTTCCGATTCTCTTTCTCAAGTGAGCGAAATCCTTCCTTATGAGATACAAAGCGCAACGAGTGGCGCGGCGCGCGTAACGCTGTCGATAACCGTAACCGACGGCGCCGGGAATGAAAGCGAGCCTGCCAGGTTAACGCTGTTTGTGCAAGCGGAGCTGCCAAAGATGTTCGCATTTCCGAATCCGTTCAATCCAATGGAAAACGCCGTGACCATTCGGTTGCATGACGCCGACGAGACAGAAGTTGGCATCTACGATTTCTTCGGGAACCTGGTACGTAAGTTGGATGCGAAAGTAAACACCCGCGATTTTGTTTGGGATGGCAGGAACGGGATGGGGGAATACGTGGCCAATGGTGGCTACATCTGCATTGGGCGAAAAACCCATGCCCGGTTCAAGATAGGTGTCACAAAAAAACGATAGCTGGTGTCTGGACGAGAGCAGCCTTTGCCTGTCATTCCCACAGAGCAGGAACCCTGGTTAAGGCAAGGAAATACTGGCTTCCGGCGCTGCCGGACGGAATGACATGAGTTGTCGTTGGGACACGAACTAACGTTCTTAAGCTGATAGCTAACGGCTGATAGCTTTTCATACTAACTGGCTCAATGAGAACAAGACTCATAATCATTTTACTGATGCTCACTTGCGTGTGGGGTGGTGCACTTCGTGCGCAAGGAGATGCCGGGCAGGCGGGCGAGTTCCTCCGCTGGGGCGTTGGCGCCAAAGCGCTGGGTATAGGCCGCGCCTTCACGTCTATCGCCGACGATGCCAGTGCGCTCTACTGGAACCCGGCGGGCATGGCGTCACTTTCCAGACAGGGTGGCACGTTTATGTTCATGCACCTGCCGCTACGCGAGGGTGCTTCTTTGAATTACTTGGCCGGCGCCATTCCATTGCGTTTGTTTTTCATCCGACGTGCGAGTGGCAGTCCTTTCATCAACGCCATTCAGGATCTCAAGTTAGGTTTGGGAGTGGCATGGCATTCGTTGGGCGACTTTGAGCTTTTTGACGCGAACGCTTCCCCAACGGACAGTAACTCTGACACGTCTATTAATGAGTCGGCAGTCTATCTTTCTGCTGCATATCCGCTGAATCCCGTGTTGAGCAACCTGTTGACGCGCGGTGCATTCGGCTGGGCGCGGTTTCTCAAAGGCGATCTTGAACTTGGTCTGACCGCCAAGTTTGTGAGGCAGGATTTGTTCGGTGAGAGGGGATCAACAACCAGTTATGACTTAGGCTTAAAGTACACGCATGTTTCCGGGGCAGTCAGTCTTGGTTTTGCGCTGCGTGATTTTCTGGATTCGGACTTTTCTTACGATAGCAAGGATCTCATCGGTGATGACATCCCGACAAACGGCATGCTCGGCATTTCGGTCACCCCGCCTTTGAACCGTCTGGGCGGGCTGACCCTGTCGTTCGATTACGGCGTTGTGACGCCCGCCAGCCGAGACCCGGAGGTCATGTTCGGTTTTGAGTATGATTTTTCACGATTGAATTCAAACTGGCCGGTCAAACTGCGGCTGGGCGCGAATTCCAACCATGAGTTTTTTACGTTCGGACTCAATTTCAGTCCCGCGGGGCTGCTCGATCAGGACTGGGTGCCTTCCGGTGATTGGACATATGCCAACGAACGCAGCGGTTTCGACGCCACCGGCGCGCGTTATTCTTTTTCCGTAGACAGAAATCCTTTCACTGCCAGGTACTGGTATGAAAATGCCATGGCGCAATTGCTCGGTTTTGACTGCGGCGATTTGGTAGCAATTACCGAAAACGAACGCCTGCACAAATATCTCCTAAATGCACAAGCTGCCAAGAACCCAGGAAACCACGCCTACCGTTACGAAGCTGCATTGCGGCTCACTGACCTCGAGTTTCTGTCGGAGCTTCTCAACCTGCAAAACCGGCGGCAAAAACGCCATTCGCTTCACGCCGCCGTTAGCCGTTTCGACAGGATTGTGGCACACTATGAAAAACAGGTTGATACCTACCTCAGGTTCGATTACGGCAAATCCGCCATCGATGAAAGCGATTACTTTCGATCATTCGCCTTCTATGTCCAAGCCTTGATTCTGGCGGGCGATGGGCATGGTGCTTTCGAGGCGTGCGCCGACAGTGGCCTTTCGTGGGGACGTGGCATCAACGTCTTGACTTTCGGACCGGAATATGGCCAGGCCGGCCGGACCGAGACTTTCAACTATTTGTACGCTTATGCGATGTACAAATCGGGTTTCAAATCCGAAGCAGTCTCTTTGCTGGAATCCGAGTTGCCCGACAGCCGTGCAGGTCGCTTTCTCTTGGGACAGATCCGATTATTGGAGGGAAATTATGCCGAGGCGCTGAAGTCGCTTGATGGCCTCAATTTGAATGAGTCTGTGTTTCCTGAAGACCTCTATCTGCCGATTACGAGTGATTGCACTTTCGGAGATGAAATACTCTTTCTCAGGGCTGCCGCCACGTATAAACAGTCTGATGGCGGCGATCTGGGAAATGTTGTGAGCGAACTTGCCAAAATTCCGCGGTTTTTTCCCGGATCGGATCTCGGCCGGTTCCTGACCAATGGCCGATCCATATTGCCGCATCTTATGGATTATTATGAAAGAAACGATACCCTGAAAATGCGAGAACTTATTGAGCGCGTCATCGACTCGTATATCAAGACTTTTTCCGGCGACGCGCTCAGTGAACAATCCTACACCTTCAACTACCGATAGATCGTGCCAATGAGCAGTATACTAAATGAGGTGAGCGCTATGAAAAAATCACAATCGAGACCTCCGAGATGGTCCGCCGCCACAATCGTCGCTTTGTTCGTTTGCTGGATGGCAGGCACCCTGTTTGCAGAGACCGAGTATAGAATAGCGATTTCGGACATCCGCTATAGCAAGGTTTACAAAAACTGGTTGCTTGTGCCAACGTCAGTGGACCTGGAAGTGCATTGGGCCGTTTCTGCGAAAGAAATTGTCAACGGCCGCGAGCAGGAAATCAGCAAAGATTCGCGTGGGCTGCCATTTACGTTCCAGATACACCTGGTTGAGGAGGGCAGTAAGGCTGCGCCCCGGATTCTTGAAGTGCAAGGGGCAGAGTCTGTGCAGTTTTCGCGCGTGCCAATTGGTGGTACCTATGCCTTCAGAGTGCGTGCTTACGGCGCCGATGCCCAACTTGTGGCTGAGTCTGAGGCTGCCACCATCGTCGTCGGCAAAGGCGCTGTCTCTGAAAACCTAGAACTGGCGGGGAATGACTTGCTGTATTATTTGCACCCCGGGCGCTGGCAGCTTGCGACCCTCGGCAAAGCGGACATTTACGATCGCTCAACGGCGTTGGGTAAAGTCGCATTTATTTTCTTGTCGGTGACGGCCATGCTGAGCTTTCTCATATTGGTTCTTTATTCATCGCGCACCCTCTATCTGGGCAATATTTTTCCATACAAAAGAACGATTAAGAAGTTGGGCTGGTCCATGTTTATGAGTTGCGATATGTCGTATGAAAATCGCCTGACTAACAAATTCAGGTTCGTTCTAAAAGCGTGGGAAATGATCGCAAAAAGGAGCAAAGGAGCTGCGGAGCAGGCAGTAAAAAACATTCCGGCGGGTTTGAGTTCCACGGAAAAAATGGCATCGGTGGATGTTGCGTGCATGGAGTACTGGACGTCAGATGGGGATCGGGCGATTGAGGCGATTGAGGATATCATTTCTTTCCCGGATTACAATGACGCCAACGGCACAGTCAAAAATCCGGACGATCTGCTGACCGAGCTTGTCATCAAAATAGAGGATAACTTTCACGACCTGCTTGGTGAAACCAGTCAAAACGGAGATGCGACCAACGGCTATCGAGAGAAGGAAGACATGCAGGAGCTCATCGAGGAGATTTATGAACCGGTGGTGATTGAGCAAAGACCCATGGCGCGGCTGAGAAGATGGGTGCTGCGCAAAGGCGTGATGGATATTCAACGGGGCCTTCGGCCATTCCCTACGAGCCGGATTATTCACGCCGGTCTATCCATCCACCGGATGAACGGCTATCGCTGGTTGAAGTCCAACGAAGAAGTGAAGCGCGCTTTTGAGGACCGGGCGTCAAATGAAATTGAGTTGCTGAAACGCAAATCTAAAATCGAGTGGTTCTGGAATTACGGTGCGCTGGCGCCGCTGGTCGGGCTGTTTGGCACGGTGACAGGGATTACTTATGCCTTTCAGCAACTTTCGCAGACCTCGGCGACGCCTGATTTTGTGAACACCATTCAACTTCTCAGCAATGGTATCTTTGAGGCCCTTTGGACCACCATTTTTGGGCTGGCGAACGGTATCTTCTTTGTCATTATTTATTACTACTTCAAGCATAAACTGGATTGGATTTACGCCAAGTGGGAAGAGATTTACGTCACTATCACAGAAAAGCTGTGACGCATGGCCTTTCGACGATCTGAAACTCCCCGCACGCTTGAATTGACGAGCCTGATCGACATCGTCTTTCTGTTGCTCATCTTTTTTTTGGTGTCGTTTGCGTTCTCACTGAGCGCCGACGTTTCCTCATCAAGAACCTATTCAGAGCTTGATCTGCCAAGAACGAACACTTCCCTTCCCGTTTTGCGGGAGGACGGTCTGGAGAACCTCCTGGTGCAGATAATGCCCGACAGCAGCGAAGGCAGGACTCGGCGGAAGGTTCTTATCCTGTGGCCGTCCTTTGGCGATACCGCAATGGTGTCGCTGGGCCAGGCGTTTGAAAAGGCAGTACAGGACTCGGCGTTCGCGCTGTTTCCGGCGGACTTTCTCGCGCTTCCGGAGGAGGAGTTTGCCGCCTTGCCGCCGTGCACGCTCATCACCGACGCCATCAGCCGGTATATCGCAACCGAACGGCTTTACCGGCGCGGCGGGCATCCCATCATCGAAGTGCGTGCGGAGGAAAACACGGAATTCAAAATTCTGAATTTTATCCTCGAGGTGTGCGGCTCCTATCAGGATGAGATCCCGCAAATTATTATTCGAACATCACTCTGAGAAATACGATTATGGCCTTTCGAAAGCTGACACAAGCACATCGAAAAATCCAATTGGTCTCATTGATCGACCTGATTTTTATTCTACTGATCTTCTTTATCATCAGCAGCGTCATGATTAAGCTGACCAGGGCGGAGGCGAAGCTTTACATCCCAACGCCAAAGAATGAGCCTGGTGAGGCGCAAATTCTGATTCAAATCATTGACCAGGACCGCTACCTCTGGATCGACCACTCTGCCATTGACACTTTGAATCAGCGTAGCTACAAATTGCGTCGGCCTTTGCGCCAGGAAGAAAAAGTAGACCTGCTCCTGCGCAGGATGACGATAAATTCAGAGGAACTCAAACGGCGTCTCACTGGCCTGCGG
>SMXE01000129.1 GCA_004357015.1 Caldithrix sp. | reverse complement strand
TCACCAATCTCCATGTAGACTTCGAAAAGCGCCTTGTACGGATTTTCCTTTTGGACGAACTCAGGAAACAGTTCCCTGGCCTTTAGCAAATACGTGATGGCCTCATCATACCTCTTCTCTTTCTTATAGTACAAGCCAAGCCGGAAATTCAAGAACGGATTATTGTGCCGGTCCTCCAGTTGCTCTAACAGTTTGACTTCCGGATCACCCGAACTATCCGCAAGTTCGTGGGGATAAAAATGATAATCGACCTGGTCGAAGCGATATTTTCCCTTGACGTAGGTGCCGAACTCCTGGTCGAATTCATCTATATCTTTGCCGAAAACAGCCTCGATGACTTGCGGCGTTTTAAGCCCGTCTTTGAACTTCGGAAAGGTCGCCAGCAGTTTCTCACGGCCGTACCGCTGCACGATGAATTCAACGATCAGCGATGCCTGAAAATAGGAAAGCGTCACCTGTCCCGGATTGCTCGGACGATTGAATCCCGAATCGAGGTCATTCAAGGGCAAGGTACGATCGTTCTGAAAGGAGTTGATAAACGGCAGGTCCAGGTTCATGCTCCAGTAAGGGTGGGCTTTGGTGGTTTCGTAAACCGCAATTCCTTCCGCAAGCCAGCGCGGGATGCGGTTGGCGGTCAGACGCAGGTGGGTCACGTGTACGAGCTCATGCGCGAGGGTTTCACCCCAGACAAAATCGCCTTTGGAGCGTGCGCGCGGTGAATCCATCGCCACCAGGTTACCGAAGCAAATTCCCAGAAACGCCTGCGCTCCGGGTATCCCGAAGCAGCGCACGGCAAAATCGTCGTGGGAGGGAAAAATTTCCAAAATAATCTCTTCATCTGCATCAATCTCATATTTTTGCAGTAAGTCCCCAAGAGTCCGGTCCGCCAGATGGCGCGCATAGCCGGATAGAACCGCATCGTCCTTCTGGTGAATGCGAAGGGTTAGATATTTCGTTTTGTGCGTTTTATACTCCGGAAACTCATCGAACAGCCTGAGCAAGTTGCCGACGTATTTGCTGAATGGATCTCTGGCGAAGGCACGTTCCAGTTCCTGTTTGGCTTCGTCCTCCTTGCCCAACCGGCTCAGGCTGGTGCCGAGGCCAGCCACCGCCGCCCAGTGTCCGGGATCGAGCGCAATGGCTTTGCGGTAAAAATCTACCGATTCCCGGAACAGGTAACGTCTGGCCAGCACCTCCGCAATCTGAAAGTAGAGCCCGCCGAATTTCGGATTAATGGCCAAAATCTTTGCCTCTTCCTCTTTGAACTTCTGGTCATTGTGCAAGAAATAGAAAGTGACGGCACGCAGCGCCCGGGTGCTGACTGATTTCGGATCGACCTCCAGCGCTCTGTTGAGATCTTCGAGCGCATCTTCCGACTTGCCGATGGTGATTTTCAGATCCGCAAGGAAGTCGTGCGCCCCTATCAGATTTGGATTGATCGCCAGCGCCTTTTCTGCCAACAAGATAGCTCTCTCGAAACTCGACGGCCGGAAGGATTTCGCCATGCCGAGGTGTGCTGCGGCGCAGTTGGGGTTGGCTTTCAACGCGTCCTGAAAAATTCCCTGCGCATCCGGCACATTATATTTGGAAAGCATAAGTTCGCCCCAGGGCACGTACGCCTGCCACAGATCAGGTTGCGTTTTCGTGGCCTCATGAAACAAATTATTGGCGTCCCTGACCCGCTCGAGGTAAACGCACGCCTGTGCGACGAAGTTGAGTTCTGCAGCCGTCAGGTTTGGATGCTGTTTGTAGAAGGCGATGAAATGTTGCAGAACCTGGCGGGCTTGTTGTTTTTCACCCCACTGCCAGAGCATTTTGCCGAAGTGCAAACGGGCTTCCAGGTGGGCGGGCTGCTGGTCAACAACCCGACGATAATTTGTTCTGGCCTCATCATACCGCCCGGTCAAGCGCAAAACGTGGCCAAATACACAATGCGCGTCCGGGTCAAGGGGTGAAATTGCAAGTGCTTTCTTGCAGGCTGTCTCAGCGTCTTTGTAACGCCCCTGCTCAATCAGTACGCGCGCGAGGCCGACCTGAGCCGCCGCCGCACTTTCTGAACTGCGCGCGGCTTTCTCAAAATTTGAGGCAGCCTCGTCGTACTGCCCGGCCTGAAATTGCACAAATGCCTGCCGCAGCCGGTCATCGTTCGTTTCACCAAACGTGAAAGCAGGGTATGAAGAGAAAATGAGAAGAATGAGTAGATTAACTTTTCGCAAGTATCAGTTGCTCCATTTGTTAGAACAACACGCAGACCAGAATATAATTCCGTCAAGAAGTGCAAAGGCGGGTCTTAAGACGATTCACTTTTTTGGACGGTCAATTGAAGAACTGAAGTGTAAACTTACATTTCTTACGTGCTGTAGCCACCTATGTTCCTGGCCCAATATGAAAAAACTTGCAACCATTCTCAAAACAAAAGCGTCAAAAACATATAGGGCTTGACTGTTAAGGAACACCCCTGCTAACCATATTGAATTAAACAAGAAACAACACATCTCCAAATTAAGTAATCGAAATAATCACCACAAAACGTGGAGTATGAGAATGAAATCAGGAAAAAGTCATTTTGTCCCCCTGATGGGAGTGGTTTTGCTGACGCTGTTTTTCGCCACAGCATGTGGTCCGCAACTGCCGCGGTCCGCGGAAAAGCAGAGTAAGAGCAAGGGGTGGATCGGCGTCTATGTGCAGGATTTGGACCGGGAACTTCGTGGCTACCTTGGTCTGGACATCCGGAATGGCGTTCTGGTGAACGACGTGGTCGCGGGCAGTCCTGCCGAAGATGCCGGCCTGCAGGAAGAGGACGTCATCATCAAGTTTGATGGCAAGACCATTCGCAAGACCAGGGATCTAACCCGCGCTGTCAGTCGAAAAAGGCCCGGAGACAGAGTGAAAGTGGAGATCATTCGGGACGGGGAGAAGGAAAAGCTGAAACTCAGAATCGAAGAAAGGCCCGAGAAGATGCTCACCGGGAACCGGCGCTTCAGACCACCCAAGCCGCCGCGCACGCCGCACGCCTTCTCCTTTCGCACAGGCCGCGCCTGGCTTGGCATCCGGATGGCCGACCTAAATAACGATCTGGCCGACTATTTTGACGTTGATGAAAATGAAGGCGTTCTGGTGCTCTCAGTCATGGAGGACAGTCCCGCTGACGAGGCAGGACTCAAGGCCGGCGATGTTATTGTAAAGGTGGATGAAGAAAAAATCAGAGGCGAAACCGATCTTCTGGATATTCTGGCCGACAAGGAGCCCGGAGATGAAGTTGAAATTGTAGTGAAAAGAAAAGGCCGCGAAATCACCCTGAAGGCCGAGTTGGAGAGAACGTACCGCCACTCATCCTTCCGTTTCAATTTTGACAACGACGATATGCTGCAGTGGAAACATGAGATGAATGAATGGCAGGATGAACTCAAGCATGAGCTCAATATGGACTTTGAGCACAGAATCAGAATCGAGATTCCTTTGCAGCAGTTTGGCGCGGAACTGGAGCGCGAACTCGAGGGCTTGGGCGAAGAATTAGAAAAGGAAATGGAGAAGCTTAAGCTCGATCTGGAAAACCTGGACATCCGGATTCATATCGACGATCCGGACGAAACAGTCTAACCCCCGCCCTATTATTTCTCGTTCTGCCATAAACGCCGGCGCCTTCAGAGCGCCGGCTTTCTTCCTTGCTTCTCGTTTGCATTTTTTTTAAGTTAATCTTCAGTCTGTACAGCGGAGACGGATTGGTTTTTTTTGACGGGTTCCCGATTCACCGGAGATACTCAGAACCGCTCGTAGAAACTATTCGGAGACACTTCTTCTTGCGCCAATATTTGCCGGCATTGAGCATCATTCTCCTATTCTGTACGGGTGGTCTGAAAGCCCAGGACGACTACTGGCAGCAGTTTGTGCACTACAAGATGGACATTACCTTGCTGCCCATCGAGCACGCGCTGGTGGGTGACGAAACCATCCTGTACAGGAATAACTCGCCCGACACGCTTTACAATATCTATCTCCATCTTTATCCCAACGCTTACAAGAACTCGCAAACCATCAAGGCGCAGGAAGCCCGAAAATTTCATCGCCGTCTGCTCAAATCTGAAAAGGACGGCGGCTACATCGAAGTCGAATCCTTTCGCATCGTTGCGAACTCCGAAGCCCGCAACGACCACTTTTCTGTGACAGCCTTCGAAATCGACGACACTATCCTCAAGGCGAAACTGCCGGCGCCGCTACCGCCTGCCGGCGAAATAACTATCCAACTCTCCTTTTATCATAAAGTAAGAAAACACAGCAGCCGGGCCGGCTACCGTGGCTTTCAGTACGATTTCGGGCAGTGGTATCCAAAAGTCTGTGTCTACGACCAGGATGGCTGGCATGCGGAGCCCTTCCATCTCATCGGCGAATTCTACGGCGAGTTTGGCACGTTCGATGTCAGCATCAGCACGCCGTTCGAGTACATCATCGGCGCAACCGGTGTGGTTACGGACGGCGACCCCGGTTGGGAAATGGTGAGGGTGGACACTTCTCTGGCAGAAGCCGAGCGGCGTGAACAGCGCAAGAAAACTCAGGAAGAGATCCGTGCCCAGTCCGCGGAAGGCAACCTGCGCACAGTCACATTTCATGCGGAAAACGTGCACGATTTTGCCTGGGTCGCCGGTCCTGATTTTTTGTACGAATACGGCGAGTGGGACGGCATTCCCATTCACGTGCTGTATCGGTCGTCCGCGCGCAACAGATGGCGGGGAACTGTCATCCAAAAGTCGCAGCGCGCGCTGGCCTGGCTTTCAGAAAAGTTCGGGCGCTATCCCTACCCGCAATTGACGGTGGCGAACGGCCTGCTCCGCGGCGGCATGGAGTACCCGATGCTGGTGATGAATTCATCGCAGGGCGAAAAGGTGATTCTGCACGAAGTGGGCCACATCTATTTCTACGGTATTCTGGCGAACAACGAATTGCAAGAAGCCTGGCTTGACGAAGGGTTTACCAGCTTTCAGACGCGCTGGTATATGGAGACGCGCTACGGCAAATGGGGCTTCGACCGCAAGACGTTCTTGAAGAAGGCCAATTGGTTGCAACGCCGCCGTCCCGTTAAGACCAACCGCGAAACAAGCCGCGATGCGCTCCTGGCTTACATGAACTCGGGACACGACGAACCGCTTTCCAGAGCTGCGGGCAAATACAACGAGCCCTTCAGCTACATGCGAAACGTCTACACCAAGGGCGCTTTTTTTTACGACATGCTGAAATACGTTGTCGGGGACTCCACCTTCGACAAAATCTGCAAAACCTACTTCGAACGCTGGCAATTCAAGCATGTCAATGAGGCGCGTTTCAAGCAAGTCTGCGAAGATGTGAGTGGACAGGATCTTGGTTGGTTCTTCGAACAGTGGCTGCACGAAACGCCGACCATCGACTACGCGCTTGGGAAAGTGAAAAAGAAAAAAGTAGGCAAAGGGTGGCGTACCGAAGTCCCTATACTCAGGAAAGCCGACGGCAGGATGCCGGTCGAAGTACAGTTGATCACAGCGGCGGGTGACACCCTCATACAGCGCTGGGACGGCGCTGACAAGATTGGCAAGGTTGTTTTCTCCACCACGAGCAAACCGAAAAAAGTTCTTCTCGATCCTGGCGACGCGATTCTCGATAACTCCCGTTCCAATAATAGCGGCAGGACCATTGAATTTATGTTCGATTACCCGAACATGAATTACATCCCGAGGGATACTTATCTCGTAACCTGGCGGCCGAGTGGCTGGTACAATGAAGTCGACAAATTCAGGTTTGGCGGGAGACTGCGCGCCAGTCAGGGGGCAGCCAGAAAATCAGAGATCGGCCTCTGGTACGGCAGCGATTCGGCAGAGCTGGATGGCCGGGTTCGCTATTCGAATCGAGTGAGGGCACTGGGTTTCCGAACGCGCGGACGCTCATGGCACAAAAAATGGAAGGCCGCGTTGAAGTGGACGGCCATCTTACTTTTTTCAACAGCCAATACCTGCGGCATGCACCGCAACACCAGTTTGTGGTCGGCGTCAACTACTCAAAATTGCTTGGCGACGGCCAGGATTATGTGCTGCGTGAGTACGACCAGAAAAGCGACATCGTCATTCCGACCTGGGAAGCCGGCGACGTTTACAAAGCCTACTTTCGCTACGGCGTGAATCCGAGAGGTATGAGCTGGTTTTCAAATATCGTTCTGGGCTTCGATACCTCACAAAGGGACTGGGGCAGCGATTTCACATTCAACGCCTTTTGGGGCGAGGTAAAATTCTCGTTTCCGCGCGACGATGAAGGGCTGTTCTTCAGAGCTTTTGGCAAGAAGATCGGCGACTCCGACAAGGCCCCGATTCAAGACCTCATTTTTCTGGACGGTGCAAATCCGCGGGAGCAGTTTAAGAAATATTATCTGCGCAGCCACGGTTCCATTCCGGAAGAAGCGCACTATCACCTTCCGGGCGGCGGCAACCTGCGCGGCTACTACAATCAACCCATCATCGGCGACCAGGTTCTCGCTCTCAACGTCGAGCTTCGGAAGAAATTTGATCCGCCATTTTACCGAAGGAAGTTGCGGAAAATTCTGGGGACCCTATCCATGGTCGTCTTCTCCGATATCGCATCGATGGAGTTCCTCAACTCGGAGCATGAATTTTTTGCTGACGCCGGCCTTGGTCTGCGGTTCGAAAATTTTCTTCCGGACCAGTGGTACACCATTTTCACCGGCGGCAGGTGGACAACCTTCCGTCTCGACTTCCCCATCTGGGTCAATAAACCGTTACCGGACGAGAGCGAATTACGGTTCAGGTGGGTGTTTGGGTTTGAGCAGGCATTTTAAGAACTTTATTCGGCAAATCATGTATTCTTGTATATAATTTTTTGTTTTTGAATTCAGCGGCTGCGCCGGGCCAGGAATTATTGAGGTTAGCGGAATTCGCAGGATCGAGTAAGAAAGGGAGACCAGATGAGCCAGGAAAAACCACGCGGTATG
>SMXE01000128.1 GCA_004357015.1 Caldithrix sp. | reverse complement strand
GGCAACTGCTCCGAAGGCAACCAACGCCAGTGTGGCGACCATTTGGTGGCGCTCGCCGATCATCGCGTAAACGATGTGTCCGCCATCCAGTTGCCCGATCGGCAACAGGTTCAGAGCAGTCACGAACAGCCCGGCCCACCCGGCGTATGCCAGCGGATGCAGCATCACATCCTGGCCCTCCGGCAACGAACCAATGGCAAAGTCAGAGAGAATGGAGTAGAGAAACGACTCCCCAAGGTAGACCACACCGTCGGCCTGCGTCGCGGTCGCCTCGACAACATCCGACATGATAACGCCGAAATAGATCGCCGGAATCGTCAGAACAAGGCCTGCCAGGGGGCCAGCCACGGCTACATCAAACAAGGCCTTTCTGCTTGGAATCACGGACTCCATCTTGATGACTGCGCCAAGCGTGCCAAACGGATTCACCAGCGGCGGAAATGGTATGAAGAATGGCCATGTAGCTTTGATGCCGTGCTTGCGGCACATCAGGTAGTGCCCCATTTCGTGCGCAAACAGAATGGCAATGATGCCGCCGCCATACCAAAGTCCGGCCTGCCAGGCGCCGTTTTGAAGCCAGCCCGTGGCAAATGTCGTCACACAAGTGCAAATAAACAAAATAACATTGAGCCGGGGGTTGCGGCTGTTTAGTTTGTCAAGCAGTTTCAAACGTCTGGGGGTGTAAGTCGTTGAACCGCTCGGCGGCGGTTCGTATGTAAATTCGCGTTCATTCATTGATGCATTCATCAACGACTCCAAAGGGAAATTCGTATTGTCTGCGCCAGCGGCTACTTACTTAGTGTCTGACCGAATACGGCCTTCGCCTGTTTTTCCTGCATGCCCTATCCCAATCAGGGGATTCCGGCACAAAACAAAGCGGGAATGACTACCCGGAACGAGTTTTAGTTCAGACACTACTTAAATACCCCAATAGGTTTATTTCAACCCGGCCAGAATCAAAAACACATCATCCTTGATCGGCTGTGGGCTGAATTCATTGATGCCGTTCAAAATGGTATCCATGATCTCGTCGCCGGGCAAATAAATACTCGACTTTAAAAAATTGATAAAGCCATTAATGCCCAACTGTTTGCCGTCAGCGTCTTCGGTTTCGATGATGCCGTCGGTGTACATTAAAAGCTTGTCTTCCGCGCCCAGCATCACAGTGTCTTGCAAGAACCTGTTTTCGTCTCTTTTTTCATAACCGATGATGATATTCTGTGATTCCAGCTTAAGAAATTTGTTTTCGCGGCTACGCCACAGGATAACGGCCGGATGCGCGCTGCCAGCGTAGGTAAATGATTTTTTTCGCAGGTTCAAAATGCCGCAGAACATCGTCAGAAACGTCGCCATGCCTTCGAAGGCTTCGAATATGAAGTCGTTAAGCGTGTACAAAATGGATGACGGCTGCCGCTTATCGCGAACCAGGTTACGGATTTCGCTGCAGATGCGGTTCACCAGCAGCGCCGCGGTGATGCCGTGGCCGGTGACGTCGACGAGTGTGAGGTAAACATTTTCAATGCCGTCGTAATAGATATCGGCGAAATCCCCGCCGACGCCGATCATCGGCAAATGCTTGACGGAGACTTCCAGGTTGGGCAGGTGCAATGGTTTCGGCACCAGGCTTTTCTGCACGTGCTCTGCCAGTTGGAGGTCCCTCCGGATCATCTCCTGCTGTTCGCGGATCTCTTTTTGCTGTCGTTCGATTTTGATCTTGAAACTTCTGCGCTCGAGCGCCTTCTGCACCTTAAGCCGGAACTCCTCCATATCGATAGGCTTGGTGAGGAATTCGAACGCACTCAGCTTCATGGCCTCAACGGCGGTGGAGATGGTTCCGTGCCCGGTTAAAATCAGGACTTCCGTGTTTTCATCCTTGTTTTTGACGGTCTTCAGCACCTCGATGCCGCCTACCTGTCGCATGTGTAAATCCGAAACCACGAGGTCGTAGTGGTGTTTCCTCAGGTCATCTTTAACCATCTTGCCATCCGAGAGTGTCCGGACGTCGTGACCATCTTTCTGCAAGACTTCAGAAAGCAGGTAGGTAATCGATTTTTCGTCATCGACGATGAGTATGTTTGCCATCGTTTGAGTCGTTAACTTGAAGTGCTATAATTCGGAATTGTGTGCGGTTGTGTGGTCACATTCATGCAGTAAAGTTACTATCACATGGTTCAGTCCTTGCATGGTGCGTCCATATTCTTTGATACGGGTATTTTGCGTGTTGCCAGATACAACACCGTCCCAGCCACCATAAAAGCCGCCGTCATGCCCCACGATCTCGCATCAGCCTGTGCAGCCAGCCACACACAGAGCAGCAATGCAATTGCCGGAATCAACAGACCACCCGGCAAGTTGAACGCAGTTGCCCCAGCGGCGAACTTCTTTTTTAACTTTGGCAAAGCTGCAACGCATACGCCGTAGCCAATCAGACGCGCGAGGGAACTCATGATTGCCAGCCAGACAAACGTACCAGTCAGCGCCAGAGCCAATCCTACCACACCAAGAAAGATGATGGAAGTCGTCGGGGTTTGGTGGCTTTGATGCACTTTGGCAAACCAGATGGGCAGGGTCTTGTCCCGCGCCATAGCGTAGGTCATTCGTGGAGCAGTCACCATGATTGAAGAGATGTTCCCCGCAATGGACAAGAACGCGGCAAGTGTCATAATCCACGCGCCAGGTGCACCGACCATCAGTCTGGCAACATCCGCGACCGGCGTTTGTGTCGCAGTTCCTTCTGGCAGCACCGCCACACAAATCGCCTGAATGATGATATAGAGCACGCCCGTAAACCCAAGGGTCAGCAGCAGCGCCCGGGGTATATCCAGTCTCGGACTTTTGGATTCCCCTGCAGGCACGACCGCACCTTCAAATCCGACGAAAGCGTAAACCACAAGCAGCAGCGTTCCAGCCAGGGTCCCCACGGGCAGCGGCGCGGCGCCGACAATTTCCTGAGGTTTAATATAAGAAATTCCGACCGCAATAAACAACAACAAAGGCAGCAATTTGAGGATGGTTAGAAAATTTGTGGCGGCCATGCCCCGACGAACGCCGACCGTGTTAACTGTCGTGAAAAAAACAAAGCAGACAACAATCCCGAGTGCGCGGCCAAACCCTTCAGCCAGGCCGTCCCACAGAAGACCGCCGTAGTTTACAAGCGCGTTGCTATTGGCGGCCAAAGCTGTGACCCGGCCGATGTACAGCAACCAGCCCGTTTGAAAACCGACGAAGGAGCCGAACGCAGTTTTGGCGTAAAGCACCGGGCCGCCGGTCCCCCGGAAATAGCTCGCGGCCTGAGCAAAGGACAGCACGACCGTCAGCATAAGAACGCCGCAAATAGCGAAAACGGCCGGGCTGAATGCGCCCGCCTGCTGTATGACCGCGGCAGGCAGGGCAAAGATGCCGGCGCCGATTAAGCCATTGATTGCCAGGGCTGCCAATCCAAAGCGTGAAATCTCCCGACGAAGTTGCTCCCGCCTTTCCAAGTCCGGTTCCCGACCCTTAATCCGTAGTCAATCGTACGTTTTTGAATTGTGGCATGTGTTGGTGCTACTTCAGCGCACTTTGATGATCAGTGCTGTTATATCATCTGCCTGCGGGCAGCCGGCGGAAAACGCCTTGACCTCGCCGATGAGCGCCTCAAGCAAATCCTGAGCCGGCAAATCGTAGTTTCGGGCGATGCAGGCTTCGATTCTGTGTTCCTCAAACTCCTCGTCTTTGGCGTTCATTGCCTCAGATACGCCGTCGGTGAACATGACAATGCAATCTCCGGATTTCAGCTCAGTGGATTCGCTGCTGTATTGCACCCCCGGCATCACACCGACAATCAGGCCACCTTCATTTAACGTTTGAAAAGAGCGATCCTTGTGGAAGATATATGGGGGGTTGTGGCCCGCATTCACAGAATATAGTTTTCTCTCCCGGACATTGAGCAAACCGATGAAGAATGTGATGAATTTGTCGTAGGTCGTGTTGCGATAGATAATTTCGTTTATCCGTTCTGTGACCCGAGCGATGGTCAACCCTATCCCCACAAGCGCGTGTAAACTCGCCTGTACATTGGCCATCAGCAGCGCCGCCGGAGCGCCTTTGCCAGAAACATCGGCAATGCAAAGAATGTACTCATCCTCGTTTAGTTTTATGCAATCGTAGTAGTCCCCGCCGATCTGCAGCGAGGGTTCATTGGTCGCGGCTATTTCAAAACCATCAATTTTGGGGCAGGTCTCCGGCAACAGCTGCTTCTGAATTTCACTGGCGATGCGTAGTTCCTCTTCTAACTTCTTCTTCTCAACTTCTTCCTCGATCAATCTGGCCGTCTCAATAGACATGCTTGACCAATTGCCCAGTATCGTCAGGAAATCTATATCCTCCTGAACAAAAGGAAGTTTCGTGATCTTCTCACTGAGGGCGACCATGCCTTTGGTCTCGGTTTCGATGCGCATCGGAACCAAAACTGCGATGCCGGCTTCTCTGAGTTTTGCGTACACATCATCCTTTGCACCGCTTACAATCACTGGCGCATCGATGCTGGAAAAGTGGTCAACAATCGAAGCGTCGCTCACGATCTTATCTACTTCCTCATCCTGAAATCCTTTGTTCAGCGACAAGACCATCTTGCCATCCACCGCCAGCCAGATCAGGCATCTGTTGACCATTAGTTCACCCATGATGCTGTAAGCCAGCAGATTTACGACTTTCTTGCTATCCAGAGAAGAGAGGGTCGAGTTTAGCTCGCGGTCGATTTCGCTAAGCGTGTTCAACTCCTGAATCTTTTTCTCAAGCTTCCTGTTTGCTTCATGAAGTTCCTGGAAGATGATTCCGTTCTGTACAGCAGTCGCCGCGATGTTTGAGAGGGAATAAAGATAATTAAGATCCGAGCCCGTGTACTCGCCGCCGATAGACTTGGGGCCGAATCCTATCAGGCCCAGTATGCTGCCATCGTGCAGGATGGGGATAACGAGTTGAATTCCGTTTTGCTCAAGCAAGACCTGCCAAGGCGATCTTGGGGCGTCGGCCACGAATGTCGGCTTTGTCGGGAAATCGTCAATCTTGAGGCGCTTTCCGATCAGGGATTTAGGTAGGCCCTTGAGTGTCTCGATTGTGAAGCAGTGCTGCTCATCTGCCAGGAAAACAACGCCTTTGCCAATTAGAAACTTGCCCATTGGCGTCAGCAGCAGTGTGTCGAGAATGGTTTTGAGATTGAGGGACGAATTGAGAACCTTGCTGAGATCGAACAGCGATTGAAGCTCGTATTGTTCTTTTAGGTCGCGGTCCACAATATTGGAGTGGTTAGAATGGCGGTGCTCAGCGCAAGTATTTTATCATTTTTACCTGATTCTTGAGACCGGGCTTCATGCTGAAGTCGACTTTATCCATCAGGGTCTTGATCAGGCAGATACCCAGGCCCCCGGTCCGGCCTGATTTTATGGAATCGTTAAGGTCGGGGACTTGTACTTTATCCGGATTGAAACCCTTGCCTTTGTCTGACACTATTATGATGAGCTTTCTGTTATCAATTTTGATTAACACGTCGATCATTTCATTGGCGTTGTTGCTATAGGCATGTTTTATCACGTTGGTGCACGCTTCATCAACGGCAAGTTCTATCTTGCTTGCCTCGTCAGTATCAAATCCCACCTGAGACGCAACTTTGCTGACCAGTTCACGGATGAGCGCAAGGTTGTTTGACTGGCTAGGGAGCTGTAAGTGAAATTTTTTCTGTGTCTTGGGCAAAATGTTCACTGCCTTTATGGCCTGTAGACTTCTCGCTGCTTCACCGGTTTAATTAAGTCGTGTTTCGCATCCGTGCTATGAAGGCTTATTGAATTTCTCAATCGCCTTCTCCTCCTCATCCAGTATGTCGTAAAGCGTTGGAAAACCAAGCAGATCAAAAACGCGGTAAATCTTAGGTTTCATGTTTGTCAGCTTAATGTCGCCACTGTTCTTGCGAATGTCCTCGATGAAACCCATAAAGACACCCAGACCAGCGCTGCTGATGTAATTGAGGTCTGTAAAATTTACAATGATGTTGTATTTCTTGTCATCAATCAACTTTTGGAATGCAGTCTCCAGAGCAGGCGCGGTGTGCGCATCCAGGTATCCCTTTAAAGCCAGGATAGAGATACCGCTGTGCTCATTAGGGGTTACTTCAAATCCTTCCATTTACTCCTCCTTTACACATAGTGTAGCCTCACAAAGCTCTGTTCGCAATTTCTCGATGATATCCCTGCAAACGGTTTTCATAATTGTTGCCGCACTTTATAAGATAAAACCCCTGGAGCGAAATTGCAACCTCTTCACATACCTTTGCAAATAACAGACCACAGGAAATACTTTACGGCTTAAACCGAAAAAATGATTCAATTTAACTGAGACGATAGACCCCGTGCCGCATGCCGTGCTATTGGATGTCGTTTTGAATCGCAATCGCGCTCGGGAAGGATATCTCTTGCACCACCGTTGCCTCGCCTGCAGCGCTGACCTTTACAATTCGATCATTTTCTGTGTCGGACACCAGGCAACTGTTGTCGAATAGATTGATAGCGATGTCCTCCGGCCGCGCAAATCCTCCCAACTCAAAAACCTTCTGGCCATCGGCGGTGTACTTGGTAATAGTGGACGGATCCCAATTCATCACCCAGATCTCACCAGTGCTATCGTTCGCCGCGATTCGCCGCGCAAACGTGAAAGTGTCCGCAATCGCAAGCTCGAAATCCCCAAACTCCGTCAGCTTGACGATCCTCGTGCCGCTACTTACCCAAACCGAGCCATCACCTGAATTCACTGTCAGCCACTGCACAGCATCAAATGGCTGGGAGGAAATCAACTGTTGAACCCCGTCAGAACTAACCTTGATGACCTGCTTTCTGCTTTCATCGCCAACCCAGCAATCACCGTTTCTCTGGTCAATCCCGACGACCGTGGGACTACCAAAGCCCGATACTCTGAATAGTTCATCACCCTCTGCATTCAACTTCACCACCACGCTATCGACCACGTCTGCAACCCACAGGGCGCCTGAATCTACATCCAACGCACAATCACGCGCTCCCGCAAGGTCGATAATGGGCGTCTGAATACGCCCCGTCGGCGACACCCGGATTATCTGTGCAAGCACCGCGGTCACGAAGTCTACAGCCCAGACTTCCCCGGTTTTAGGATTGGATTCGAGATCTAAGATGGTCAGAAAACCGGACGTGCTTCGAACCAGATGCTTTGCGTCATGTGTGACCTTGAGCAGCCGTCCTGATCCGGCCGTAGGGTTTTCCCCGATCCAATTGAAAGTAGGGCCGGGTTCGATAGTGACCTGATCCGATGGCGCGCTCTCAAAATCGTCTCCGACAGCCGTAATCTGGTACGCATATTCGATTCCGAACACCACATTCAGATCCTCGAATCCGCTAACGTCGGGCGGCAATAGGGCGAGTTCAGCAAAGTGGCTCTCACTGTCGGGCTTGCGCTCGAGCCGCACACTGGTCAAATCTTTCAAATCAATTCGGTCCCAGCTTACACAAACTGTATCACGATTTGAAGTGACTCGCAGGCCTGTTGGTCTTCCCTCGGTATCGGGGTTCTTGGGATCTAGAGGATTGGCCCTGTCGCGATCTGCACAGGCGCTGATAGTCAAAAAGCTAAGAATGAAGGCGGTTTGAGGAAGCCGGCGAAAAATCAAGCTCAGAAAACTAACCCGTAATTAGTGGCGAAAACGTCATACCCATAAAGTGATACAAACTAAGAATTCAGCAATTACAAGTCAAGGTAAAATACCATGGGACGGATGTGATGGCTATTTGAAAAAGCGGTCAACAAATCGATGGCGCGTGCTGTGGGTTTTGCGTGCGGGGAAAATATCGCGTTTGGAGATTCCATTCGTGCCGGAATCGTTGGTATGCCGAGCCGCCTGAACATACAAGATTCGATTGTCCACCGCAATGGCCACTTGATTTGCCATGATCTCCAGCAGGCTGATGACGTCTTTTCCTGGTACACGGTTATCTCCGGGGTCATCCGCCATCAACATGCCAATTATTTTCCCTTCCCGCGACTTGATGGGAACGAGCAGCAAACCCCACATTGGCCAATGCCCGTTCACGTTATCATCGAGCTTGGGGCCGTAATAAATATGCTTAAATGTCTTAAGCAGCTCCTCTTCCCGGGCAACGAGATAAGAGCGGCCGCAATGATATTCGGTGCGCAGCAAACCAGACAACGGCTTGATTGGAAAATTCAACTCACTCAATTGGGTGCGCTTAACCTTGTCGTCACACGCGATTGCCTTCATCTCCAGATCCCCCGACCGCTTGCTGATAAGGCCGAGGGCAACGAGGTTAAAATTGAGCGAGAATCTCACTGACCAAACCACCTCTTTCAAAAGGTCATTCAGACTGAGATGCAACTTAAAAATATTGCTGGTGACAAGCATCTGCTTAAGCCGTCGCGAGCGCTTCTCGATGGATGAAAACTGATAGTAGTTTTCGATGGCGAATGAAACGAACTGTCCGAAAATCTCAAGATTGTGAAAAGTACTGCGGTCCGGGGCAAGATGCGGAATTGGCTTGTCCAGCGAAATATAACCAAAGGTACGATCATCCTGGTTCATCAAGTTAACCAACACCAGGTCGCGGGGATGCCACTGTGAAGGCGGCCGCCGCCGCTGGGTCCGGCGCTCGGGAAACTTCGAGTTCAGGTAGCCGGCAGGGTCACGCTGCTTCTGGTTGTAATAAATGACCTTGACACGAAATCGATTTGAGAAAACCTTATCGATCACATCGAAAGGCACCTCAATGAGCCGGTGCTCCGCCGACGGGAAGGAGGCGTAGCCTACCATTGCCTGCTTCACAAAGGCGCTCTTGCGTTTATCGAGCAACGCGATGGTTGCCCGTTCGAAGCCGAAGGTTTGGGATGCGAGTTCCAGAATGTTTTCGAGGAAAACTCCGAGCGTTTCATCGTAACTGGATGTGATTGTCTGGGAAATTTGCTGCACCATTTTGAGCTGATCGATACGGGAATCAACAGATTTTACTGCGTGTGCCACCTGCTCGCTGGAAACGCGTCCGCGATAGCTCAGAACATTCTTGTGTTCGTCCCTGATGGGCGTCAAGACCACTTCGAGCGGCACTCTGTCCCCATGCCTGTTTACAACCTCCGCTTTGAATGGCGTGCCTTCGCTGCCATTGGCCTCGATCGCGCTCAGGCAATCGTTGAACACCTTTTCGCTTTCGTCAGGCAACAAATCGGTGAACGCTAGTTCAAGCAACTCCTCCTCGGAGAAGTCCGTTATAATCTGAATATCGCGGTTCGCGGATAGAATCCGGCCTTTCCGGTCCAGAATGAAGTGCCCTTCACTCACACGCCGCTCTGTCCTTTCCTCGGCTGGGCTGCTTGTCCGCGCTTGCGGGATGCGTAGATGTTTCTTTTCCAGAATGCTGCGGATGGTGAACGGCAACGCCGTCAAATAGCCACGCGCTTTGAGGATATAATCGCAGGCGCCTTTTTCAAGAGCCTGTATTGCTTTTACTTCGTCCCCCTCCTCGATAAGCATGACAAGATTTCGCCCGGGAGCTTGCGCTTTGATGGCGTCGATGACCTCCAGGCCGGTCATATCGCCAAGTTCGTAATCAAACAGAATGAGCTCATACGCTTTGGCCAGTCCTTTGTCGACGCACTCCTTGCCTGAGTGAGCGAAATCCACCTCACAATTATCATAGTGGAATTTTAGCATTTTTTTGGAGATTTCGAGATATGAACTGCTGGTCCCGGCAATGAGCACGGCGAGATTATTCATGAAGGAACTCTCCTGAAAATGAAAATCCGACGACAATGGAACTGGTTGCCGAAACAAGATTAAGGGTATTTAGGGAAAAAATCAAGCAATAATAAAAAAGGCAGACAACCGCCCAATGGGACTCAAGTATGAATTGGATGGGCTTCAGTTAGAACGGTTGTCTACCCGTGAAAAACAGAACAAGAATTTTTCAGTGCGCAGCCACTACAATTTGGCCAGGTAACCCTGGGCCTGCTGCCGGTACTCACTGGCCGGATAGTCCTGCATCAAACGACCAAACGATTGGCGTGCGCGATCTCCCGAGCCCATTTTTAAGTACGACTTCCCGAGAAAGAACAACGCGTCATCTTTTTTAAGAGAGCGCTCAAAATCCAGCACTGTGAAATACGCGTCAATCGCTTCCTGGTAGCGGTTCATAGAGAAAAAACTCTGTGCAATCCAGAACTGACAGTTGCTGGCAAGCGCGTGGTTCGGATACTGTTGCAGCAACATCCGGAAGAGAGAAATCCCCTCGCCAAAGCTCTTGTTGTAATAATGCGTCAAGGCCTGCTCATATATTTCAGAGAAGCCTGACATGGAAGCGCTTCGTGGAATCCGAACACTCCCTGCTTTGCTTGCGACCTGATTCTCAAGTGAGGCCAACATTCTCTTACGCTCACTCAGTGTGCGCTGCAGGTCAAGGATTTCTCTGTCTCTGGAATCGACAGAGGAGGTAATCTGGTCGACCCGAGACTTCAATTTCACATACTCTTCCATGTTCTTTGTTTCTGTTTCGGAGTATCCGGATGGTGCATCGAAAAATCCGGTGTCGTCTACCTCGTAAATGGGCGCCCTTGCATCTGCGATGATATCCGACGTTCTGTCTCTTCTGCCTCCCCACTGGTACGTAATACCTGATCTGAAGTTAAGAAACCCGTCGTCAGCGCTGCCCTCGTCCCTGTTGTTATCCAACCGGTCGGTTTTAGTAAATCGGTAATCTGCTCCCACATACCAGTTCCAGGTCGGATTGAACTGCACGCGAAAGCCGCCGCCGCCAAAAGCGGTGGGGTCAATGCTGCGTCCGAATGCAGAACCCCGGATATTGTAACTGATTATGCCGCCCCCCAACGTGATATAGGGCCTAAATACGCCACGTGAGAGGAGTTCCCAGTTGCTCTTCAGGTCTACGTTGATAAGGTCCGTGGTGGTACCGTTGGTCCCAGGCACAAAGTTGTATTTCAACTGTCCATAGCCGACAGCCAGCCCTATGTCTGCAAATGGCAGCAGTCGATACGAAAAGGTACCCTCGCCGCCGACGCCAAAACTTTCCTCGGGACGGTCACCGTAGATCTTCATAGCCCCCGCGTTAAAGCCGATGCCAAATGCGCCTTTGCCCGATTGCGCAAACACCGCGCTGCCCAGTGTGGTCAGGACAGCAACGAACACCAGGGTCGCAATCCAGTTTTTCATGGAAAACTCCTTTTGTTGTGAAATTTGTGAAATTGATTAGCGAGCTTACAGATAAATTATGTTTGTAAATGCCCTTTCAGGTCTTCCGGAACAATCTCATCGAGCGTCACCTTCTTGGCCGAATAGACGTTGTAGGCCTCTATCAATTGCCGCAACTTTCTTCGGTAGGAGCTCAACATTTCATCGCCGAGGGAATCATCAACAATATCTCTGAATTCCAAAATTGCGTTTCCGATCTGTTCAAAATAGTAACTTGACATAGACTTATCAATCAATTTCTTGACTGAAGTCTTAACCTCCCGCTCTTTTTCCTTAAGTAGGTTCATCGTGTTTTTCAGATGAAACTGGTTCAGTTCTTTTACGAGCTTACTGTCAACACCATTATAATTTAACATCGCAGGGTGCTTTTTGTAGTACTCTGTTTTGACAGCAACGTTGGTCAGGAGATATTGCTCAACAACAACGCGTTCGCCGAAGGAGAGGGAGCGGTGGGAGAAATAGTGGATCGAGTTTAAGTCGCTCTTATAAGAAACCTGAATCATCAGGTCGGAGGTGGAAAAATAGAACAGTTCTTTCATGCCAAGGACCCCTGCGTATCACAATGAATCGAAGAGTTGATTTTTGAGAATGGCAACGATTCAAACACTGTGCCAGGGCTAAGGGGATGACACAATTCGCAGAAGGGGTTGTTTTTATTAGTCAAAACTCAGTCTCCACACATCCGGTCTCGGACACGTGTGTTGCATGAAATGTATTCTGTTGATTCAGATTACTTTTTTTGAGACAATTTTTGTCCGGATCGTTCCAGCGCAAATCGAATGACATCCTCCACCTCTTTGACAAACGTAAACTCAAGTTCATTGCGAACGGTTTCAGGAATGTCCTCATAATCTGTGCGATTTTTTTCCGGCAGCAGAACCTTCTTGATCCCGGCCCGGTGCGCGGCAAGTACTTTCTCCTTGATGCCACCAACAGGCAGAACCAATCCGCGCAAGGTGATCTCCCCGGTCATGGCAATGTCATTTCTCACCTTTCTGTCTGTCAAAAGCGACAGCAGAGATGTAAACAGTGTCACACCGGCAGAAGGACCATCCTTTGGTATCGCACCGGCTGGCACGTGGATGTGGATGTCCCATTTCCTGAACATGTCGTTCGATATTTTCAGTTCACTTGCCCGTGATCGGATGTAGCTCAAGGCCGCCCGCGCCGATTCCTTCATGACATCCCCCAGTGACCCGGTCAACGTGAGCTGACCCGTGCCCGGCATCTTGTTCGCTTCTACAAACAAGATATCGCCGCCGGCTGGTGTCCACGCCAGTCCCGTGGCAACCCCTGAGCGGGACGTTCGCTCAGCAACTTCGGAGAAAAACTTAATGGAGCCAAGATACTGGTGCAGATCGTCTGCTCGAATGGTTTTGGAATCCGTTTTACCCTCCACCACTTCCATGGCGACACCGCGGCAGACCGCGGCAATTTCCCGCTCGAGGTTGCGAACCCCTGCCTCCCTTGTGTAGGCGTTGATGATGGCGATGATGGAATCATTCTCAAAAGTCAACTGCGACTCCCTCAGGCCATGTTCTGTGAGTTGTTTCCGGATCAGATATTCTCTTGCGATGTTGAGTTTTTCATGCTCTGTGTAGCCGGGTAGTTCAATTAACTCCATGCGGTCTCGAAGAGCTGGGATGATCGGATCGGCGAGGTTGGCAGTTGTGATGAACATCACTTGCGACAAATCAAAGGGGACTTCCAAATAGTGGTCTGAGAAGTCAAAGTTCTGCTCCGGGTCCAACACCTCTAACAGCGCTGAAGACGGGTCACCCCGAAAATCTTGTCCAACCTTGTCAATTTCATCTAGCATGAATACCGGGTTGTTAGAGCCAACTTTCTTTAGCCCCTGAATAATTCTGCCGGGCAATGCGCCAATGTAAGTTCTGCGGTGGCCACGTATTTCGGCCTCGTCGTGAACGCCACCCAGGGAGATGCGCATGAATTTTCTGCCCAGAGCTCTTGCGATGGACTTACCGAGCGAGGTCTTCCCTACCCCCGGAGGCCCGACGAAACACAGGATGGGTCCTTTCATATCCTTTTTCAACTTCCGGACCGCGAGATACTCCAGAATTCGTTTCTTGATTTTTTCAAGGTCATAGTGATCCTCATCCAGCACCGCCCTTGCCGCTGCGATGTCCAGGTTGTCTTCGGTACTCTTACTCCACGGTACCTCGATGAGCCAGTCCAGATAGGTGCGGGATACAGTATATTCTGCGGCCGCGGGTGGCATCTTCCCTAGGCGGTCCAGTTCTTTCAGCGCAACCTCGTTTGCCTCTTTAGACATATTCGCGTCTTTTATCTTCTTGCGCAGCTCTGCTATTTCAGCCGTGCGGTCGTCTTCAGCTTCACCCAGTTCTTTCTTGATCGCCTTCAACTGCTCGCGCAGGTAGTATTCTCGCTGCGTCTTGTTGATCTCCCCCTGCACTTCTGACTGAATTTTGCTGCCCAGCTCAAGGATCTGCAACTCCTTGGTCAGGATGTAATTCAACTTTTCCAGCCGGCCTTTGACGTCTGCCAACTCCAGGATTTCTTGTTTGTCAGCAGTCGAGACATTCAGATTCCAAATGATGATGTCCGTCAGCCTGCCCGGCGCATCCGTATTCTGCACCAGCATGACGTGTTCCGGCGTAAGATAGGGTGCGAGGCCAACAATTTTCTCAAAAAGGGTCCGCACATTCCCTACCAGCGCCTCAATGTCCACACCTTCAACCACTACCTCTTTCTGCGGCTGGATAAGACCTCTAAAGAATGGCTCAAACTGGGTGAACTCTACAATTCGTGCCCGACTCAAGCCCTGCACCATGACACTTTGTGTGCCGTCTGGCATTTTAAACACCTTCATGACCGACGCGATGGTGCCCCAGCGGAAGATGTCGTCCTGACCGGGACCTTCCACCTTGCCATCCCTCTGCGCTACAAGAAGGATCAGCTTTGTGCCTTCGCGAGTGCTCTCAACCAGTTTGATCGATTTCTTTCTGCCAACGGAGATGGGGATGATCTGGTGCGGAAAGACCACAGTGTTACGAAGAGGCAGAATGGAAAGCACCTGCGGAATCTCAAGATTGAAATTTTCCGGTCGCTCTGTTTCTTCCGGGTCTTCGCCGGCAACGTTAGGCAAGTCTACCTTTTCCACATCCTCGCTATCGAATAGATGACCATGTTTCATGAGAAAACCTTACTTTTGTATGCCATAAAGTCAGTCAGAAAATTACACTGGACTTATGGCAAGTATCATTCCACTTCCTGTCGAACAATCAGAAGATGTTGAAGTCTTGCACAGAGATTCAGAAGAGTTTGCCCAATATTTCGGCACACGACTCAAGCATTTCACGGTCGCCCTCGTGGAAGGCATCTGGTTGGTCGCTGTCAATATCGATCTCCCCGACCACTTGCGGCCCGGCGAAAATGGGCACCACGATTTCCGATTTCGTTTCGATGCTGCATGCCAGATATCTCGGGTCTGCGTTTACGTCTGGCACGATGATCGATTCCTCCGCTGCTACCGCAGCGCCGCAAACACCCTTTCCGATGGGAATGCGCTCATGCGGCGATGGCTTACCGATAAAATTGTGCAGCACAAGTTCGTCCCCTTCCACCAGATAAATGCCAGCCCACGTGTACTTTGGGAAGCGCTATTTTAGAAGGTTGACGCAGGTTTTCAGACCTGTGTCAAGGTCATTCGATTGGGCCACCTGATTGTCTAATTCTTTTCTAACTCCAAAACCGACGAGATGTTCGAGAGCGCGCAGGTACCCTCTGTATCCCAGTCCCATAAGGCGCGCCACACAAACATCTGCTACGACTGAGTGGCGCCGGAATTCTTCGCGTTCCAAAATGTTGGATAAGTGCACTTCAATCACAGGCAGACCAATGGCGGCAATTGCATCGCGCAAGGCATAGCTGTAATGGGTGAAGGCCGCCGGATTGATCACAACGCCGTCGGCCCACTTGCGCTGCTCATGCAGAAAGTCAATCATGGTGCCCTCTGAATTGGATTGAAAAACTCTGATTTCCAAACCCATTGCCTGAGCAAAAGTTGTCACTTCCTGATTTAGGTCTGCAAGCGTCATGGCGCCGTAAACTTCAGGCTCTCTTTCGCCGAGAAGATTCAGGTTCGGTCCGTGCACGACTGCGATATTTTTCATCTCCGCTCACCTATTTTTGTTTCAATCAAAGATGCGATGGCATCAGGAGACTGGCTTTTCTCACAGGTAATACAGAAGTCAGCCTTCAGATAGACCGGCTCCCGCGAATTGAGAAGCTCTGCAAGCTGTTGCCGCCGCAAATGGCGCGGGAGTGCCGCCACCAGCGGACGCTTACTGCCGTCCAAAATTCGGTGAATTAGGACATCCTGGGGCCACTTCAAATAAACGGACAGGCCAGATTGCTGGATCGACACCCAATTATCCTCTGCCAGCACGGCTCCGCCGCCGAGTGCAACCACAAGGCCACTCCGATCAGCAACCTGCCTCACAACGTCTGATTCTACCTTCCTGAAATAGGCTTCACCGTGCTCTTCGAAAATTTTGGTAATGGGCGCGCGCGCCTGCTTTTCGACCAGTTCATCTGTGTCCCAAAACGAGTAACCAAGCAGCGCGGCCAGGGCCTTGCCTATCGTGGTCTTACCCGCGCCCATGAAACCGATCAGATAGATGTTACTTTTTGCCTGCGACATTGGCTTGCCAAGCCTCATGGCGCTCCCGAATCTCCGCCACGGAGTCTCCACCAAATTTTTCGAGAAAGGCGTCGGCCAGCACCAGGCTCAAGATCGACTCGCCGATGATGGACGCCGCCGGCACCGCACATACGTCGCTGCGTTCGATGTGCGCCGCAGTCTTTTCGTGCGTCTGCATGTTTACCGAATCCAGCGGCTTGAGCAAGGTTGAGATCGGCTTCATGGCCACCCGTACCACCAAGGGCATGCCGTTCGTGATCCCGCCTTCCAGCCCACCCGCGTGGTTGCGTGAGCGGTAGTACGTGTGCGTCTGCTGATCAAAATGGATCGGATCGTGCACGTCCGAGCCGACCATGCCGGCCGCCTCAAATCCAAGGCCAATTTCCACGCCCTTCATAGCCGGGATGCTCATCATGGCCTCGCCGATGCGGGCGTCCAGCTTGCGATCCCAGTGCACGTGGCTGCCGAGCCCGACCGGAACATTCAGGGCCACGACCTCAAACACGCCACCGACAGTGTCGCGATTCTTTTTTGCTTCGTCGATTCTCGCCACCATGCGTTCCGCGGCCGCCTCGTCCAAACAGCGAACGTTTGAGCGGTCAGCGAGTTCGCTGATTTCGTCAAGGCTGAACGGCGCCTGGTCCTTCGTGCCCAGCCGGGCAACAGAAAATCCGCTGCTGGCATTGTGAATCCGCAGCACGTGACTGATGATTTTGATCGAAAATGCCGCCAGAAATTTGCGCGCAATGGCGGCCAGCGCAACCCGCATAGCGGTTTCGCGCGCACTGGCGCGTTCCAGTACATTTCGGATGTCACCGTGGCCGTACTTGATTGCACCAGCGTAGTCCGCATGGCCGGGCCTGGGCACCACGACCTCTTTGACAGAATGGCTGACCGGTGCCACAGACATTTTTGTTGTCCAGTTCTTCCAGTCTTTATTTTCGATGAGAAGTGCAACCGGACTGCCCAGGGTCTGGCCGAAACGCACGCCGGTAAGAATCTGCGCCCAGTCCTTTTCAATTTTCATTCTGCCACCACGGCCATGTCCCATTTGCCGGCGCTGCAAGTCTCTGGCGATTTCTTCTTCGCAAATCTCCAGGCCGGCCGGCATGCCTTCAAGAATGCCAACCAGTGCCTGTCCATGCGACTCGCCCGCTGTCAAGTATCTAATGTGTGCCATAGTTCTCTAATTTTCCGATCAGAAATGTCCGAATTATTTCGTGCTT
>SMXE01000127.1 GCA_004357015.1 Caldithrix sp. | reverse complement strand
TTCTGCTGTTCATGTCGGCCCTGTTTTATTCGTTTGCCGGCAGCAAATCGGCCTCCTCAAATATCAAACACAAGCAGCGTGGCGTGAGCTGGGTTGCCGCACCGGAAGCTGTTACCGACGCCGACTTCGAGAAGTTGGTGGCCAACAACGTCAACTGGATCGTGCAAACGCCGTTTGGCTGGCAGAAACGTTACGACGCGCCCGGGATAAAACTGGCAACCAGCGGCGGTTTCTACTGGGGCGAAACCGATGCCGGCATTGCAACCACGGCCAGGCTGGCCAGGAAGTTCGGTATCAAGACTTTGCTGAAGCCCCACATCTGGCTGCACCGCAATGGTGACAACAAGTGGCGCGCCGAAATCGAAATGGACAGCGAGGAAGAGTGGCAGCAGTGGTTTGCCAACTACCGCAAGTTCATCGTGCATTACGCCTGGCTGGCCGAGAAAAACGGCATCGAGGCGCTTTCCATCGGGACTGAGCTCTATACGTCCGCAGTGAAACGGCAGCAAGACTGGCGCAATCTCATCGCAGACGTCCGAAAAACTTATCACGGGAAGTTGACTTACTCGGCCAACTGGTACCTCGAATTTGAAGAGATTCAATTCTGGGACGCGCTGGACTTCATCGGCATTCAGGCGTATTTCCCGTTGACGGAGAAAGAGAATCCGACCCTCGAAGAACTGAAAGCAGGTTGGCAGCCGCACCGCGAGGCCATTGAAAAACTGAGCAGGAAGTTTGGCAAACCTGTGGTATTCACGGAAATCGGTTACAAGAGCACCTCAGACACCGCTGTGAAGCCGTGGGAATGGCCGGGCCGTTCAAGACAAGCCGCCACGGACGCCGAGTTGCAAACACAGGCCAACTGCTACGAAGCGTTCTTCCAGACCTTCTGGGACAAAGAGTGGTGCGCCGGCGCCTATTTCTGGAAATGGTTTCCGAAACTGAGCCATCGTACCGGTTACCGCGGCCGCGATTTTACCCCGCAGCACAAACCCGCCGAACTGGTCATGGCGAAATGGTATCAGAGTACTGCAAATTAAGACCCGCAGAAATTTACCCGTTCACCCCTATTTTTGCTTGACTAACTGTCTCCACTTAACCTATATTGAGATAGTTCCGTTTGCTCTACAATTCATTCCGACCCGAAATTAGGACAATCCCGGTTCTAACCAGACTTTCCATCGACTCCGACTACGCACTCGACACGGAACCAATCTCCACCAGATTGCCATATAACGCATTCTGAGAAGCCTACACATATTAAGTCTCATCTCTGTTTCTTAGCTGTCAGACTGCTCAAGAGGAGGAAGTCATGAAAGTCAAATATATCTGTGTCAGCTTGTGCCTTCTCGTCACATTCTTCGGCGTCGGAAATGTCACCGCGCAGAATTTCTTGCTCAGTCTGAACTTCCTGACCGGCGACCCCAAAGGCGAATTTGATGATAACGTTGAGAATCTTGGCTTCGGGTTTAGTGGGATGTTTGGTTATCACCCTAACGCCAGCCCGGTGATGATAGGCGGGGAGCTTGCCTTTATGCGGTACGGCAGTGAGACGCGCAACGAGCCGTTTAGCACAACCATCCCAGACGTCAGAGTGGATGTTGAGACTTCGGGAACGACATTCTCCTATTGCACGCGCTCGTGCGTATGCAAGGCAACCAGGGCTCCATCCGTCCGTATCTCGATGGCCTGGTAGGCTTCAATTATCTGGTCACCCAAACCAAAATCAAAAACGAAGGAGTTGAAGACGAAGTTATCGCGTCTTCTACCAACCTGGAGGATGTGGTCTTCAGTTACGGTGCCGGCGGCGGCTTGATGATTCGGGTAAAGAAGAAGAGCGAGAATGGCAGCGAGGGCAGCAAACAAACGGAAATACTTCTGGATTTCCGGGTGCGCTATTTGTTTGGCGGCGAGGCCGACTACCTCAAAGAAGGCTCGATCCGGCGTGACAGTGGCAACGTTGAATTTGATATCACCCGGTCGCGGACGGATTTGTTGACCTTTAATATTGGTGTTGCATTTACATTTTGAGTCGAACAACGTGGGGTAGATGAAGTGAACGAGGGCATGATTCGCCCAGGTTGTAGCGCTGGTCATTGATCACATCGATCTGAAACTCGTAGCCAAACAGTTACTTTTACCGAGCGCCAGATTTTCATGATGGAACTACTTTTTTAGACGGGCTTCACACGCATCGGTTCAAAGACATGAAGGGTTTTTTGGAGAACAGGAAGGAGTATTTCCGGAAGAAGGGAGAAAAAAAGCAAAAGTGCGTTTAAGCGGACTGAGGCGTTGATGGCAGGTCGGCGACATCAACTTCTGCACAGTCTTCAGAGCCTCGGTTTGGGCAGGTGAAGCAGGCATCCGCATCGTTGCCTTCCTCAAGGCCTTCTATGTTATCACCACCACAGCATCCTCCTTTGCCCTGAAATTTACTAAAATGGAGGCATGCGGCCATAAAAGAAAATCCAACGACAAAAAAACCAAAAACCAGCGCAAATTGAATCATCTGTTGAATCCCCAGTCAGTTGAAATACTTTTTGAATTGTGGTGTCATTTTTTCAACGAAGCCATCTTCATCTCTAACTATCATGAACACTGGAAGGTTTTGTTGCAACGCGAATTCGTATCCGGCATCCGGCCCCATCACGTTAATGGCGGTGGCCAGTCCATCAGCCATGGTGCATAAAGGGTGAATGATCGTCACCGATGCCAGCTTGTGTATGATCGGTCTGCCGGTTATGGGATCGATGGTGTGCGAATACCGCACGCCGTCTTTCTCAAAGTAATTAAAATAATCACCGGATGTCGCCATCGCGTTGTCGGAGATCTCGATGACTGCCTGAAGGCCGGTGGGATCATCCGGCCGCTCCACGCCGATGCGCCACACGCCGGTCGGGCTCTTCCCTTTTACACGGACTTCGCCGCCAATTTCCACCATGTAGTTTTTTACACCCAACCCCTCGAGGTAATCCGAAACCTTATCGACGCCGAACCCCTTGGCGATGGCCGATAGATCGCAGTATAATTCCGGGAGGCTTTTCATGATGGCAGGCGGGAAAAGAGTAACCGTAAGTTTCTTGTAACCAACCGACGGACGCCGTTCTTCTATTTCGGCGGCGGAAGGGACGACCTCGTCTCTTTTTTCAGGCCCGAACCCCCACAGATTCACCAGCGGGCCCACCGTGATATCAAAACTGCCGTTTGACAAATGGCTGATCTCCAAAGCCCTCTGCAAAACGATGGCAAAATCCCTGGAGATTTGAAACCAATCCGTTCCCCTGTATTGATTGAAGAGAGAAATTTCCGAATCCGGCAGGTAAGTTGACATCTGCTGGTTGACTTCTTCCAGCAGCCGGTTGATCTGTTGCTCAATAGCAAGGCGTTCTTGAACGCGGACATTGCGGTCTTCAACGATCTTGACCAGGAAGTTCGTGCCCATGGTGCGGCCTTGAATGGTTAGCAGGTCAGGCTTGTTCGGGCGCTCTGAGCACGCGCCGAGGCAAAGCGCCACCAGAAGCAGGGCAGCATTAATCAACCTGGGTTTAAGCAAGATGGCTAGCATGGCAGGTCGGACTACTTCTTTTTTCTACCCCAGCGCCAATCTTCGTAATAGTCCCAACTCACGATGGCATTGAGATTACGCAGTTCCTGATCCTTTTCATAGAGGCTTGCCCGAATGACATCGCCGGTTGAAAGAATGCCGATGTATTCACCGTCCCGCTCTATGAGCAGGTGGCGCAGGCGGCGGCCAAGAAACTGATCTTTAAGATAGTACACCGTGGCATTGTAAGGGGCAGCGAGCAGATCCGTTGTCATGTAGTCGCCGATTTTGGCCGTCTTCGGATCGAAACCGGGTTCGACCGTATTTTGCATCAGATCCCGCTCGGTCCAGATGCCAACAATTTTATCACCGTCTTTGATCAAGATGGCGCCGATCTTGCTTTCAAGCATCTTGTTAAGGGTATCGAAGATGGTTGTGTCTGGCGAGACACAGATCATGTCCGCGCCCTTTTCGTTCAGGATCTCAACGGCCGTTTTCATCGCTTCTCCTTATGAGTTTGAAGTTCAAAATTTTAGAGGGACTGTCTCGAAACTCTAAACTTTGAACCCAAAAATATGAAACTTGCTTTATCCACCAAAGTCGTCGAACATGACGTTCTCAGGCTCTACGCCGAGATTATCAAGCATATTTATGACAGCGCTGTTCATCATCGGCGGGCCGCAGATGTAGTATTCGCAATCTTCCGGCGCAGGATGGTCATTCAGGTAGCGGTCAGAGAGCACTTGATGAATGAACCCTGTGTAGCCGGTCCAGTTGTCTTCGGGCAGCGGCTCTGACAGGGCAATGTGCAAGCCGAAATTGTCATATTCTTTGGCCAGCCTTTCGAAATCCTGGACATAGAACATCTCTGTCAGGCTGCGGGCGCCGTACCAGAAGGAAATCTTGCGTTTGGAATCCAGGCGTTTGAGTTGATCGAAAATATGCGAACGCATGGGCGCCATTCCGGCACCGCCGCCAATAAAGACCATCTCAGCGTCCGTGTCTTTCGCAAAGAATTCTCCGTATGGTCCTGAAATCGTTACATTGTCGCCCGGTTTGAGACCAAAAAGATAGGAAGACATCTTTCCCGGCGGCACGTTTGGCAGGCGGGGCGGCGGCGACGCAATCCGCACGTTCAACATGATGATGCCTTTTTCATCCGGGTAATTCGCCATAGAATAGGCGCGTACGATGGGCTCATCCACGTTTGAAACGTAACGCCAGAGATTGAATTTATCCCAGTCCGGTTTGTATTCATCTTCGATCAAAAACTGATCGTAACGCACTTGGTGCTGCGGCGCTTCGATCTGAATATAGCCGCCGGCGCGGAAGTCCACGTTTTCGCCTTCGGGCAAATCCAGCACCAACTCTTTGATAAACGTCGCCACGTTTTTGTTTGAACGCACCGTGCATTTCCACTTCTTGATTTCAAACATTTCGGGCGGAATTTCAAGCTTCAGGTCGCCTTTGACTGCAACCTGGCAGGAAAGCCGGTACTTTTCGCGAATCTGCTTGCGGTTCAGTTTGGAGGTTTCGGTGGGAAGCACATCTCCGCCGCCCTCCGTCACTATGACCCTGCATTCACCACAGGTACCGCCGCCGCCGCAGGCTGAGGGCAAAAAGATGTTGCGGTCCGCCAGCGTGTTTAGCAGCTTACTGCCAACAGGAACTTCAAGGAAGTTATCCGTACTGTCGTTGATAATGATCTTTACGTTGCCCGTGGCGACCAATTTTGATCTTGCCAAAAGGATAACCATCACCAGCGCAACCACGATCAGGGTGAACATAGCCACCCCAAGCGCAATTAAACTCAAGCCCGTCATTAAAACTTCCTCTTTAAAGTTCTATTCCGGAAAACAGCATGAACGCCATCGCCATAAGACCGACGGTAATAAATGTGATCCCAAGCCCTTTGAGGCCTGCGGGCACGTTGCTGTATTTCATCTTTTCGCGGATGCCGGCGAGCAGGATAATTGCCAGCGCCCAGCCGGCGCCCGAGCCAAAGCCATAAACGATGCTTTCTGTAAAATTGTAGTTTCTTTCCACCATGAAAAGCGAGCCGCCCAAGATAGCACAGTTTACCGTGATGAGAGGGAGAAAAATACCCAATGCATTGTACAGCTTGGGGACAAACTTGTCCAGCGCCATCTCCAGGATTTGTACCATGGCGGCTATCACACCGATGTAAATCACCAGGCCGAGGAACGTAAGATCGACGTCCGGCAACCCGGCCCAGGCCAACGCACCTGGCTTCAAGACATGCACATAGAGCAAATTGTTGACCGGGACCGTGATGGTCTGCACCACAACCACTGCAATCCCGAGCCCCGTGGCTGTACCCACATGCTTTGAAACAGCGAGATAGGTACACATGCCCAGAAAAAACGAAAGCGCCAGGTTCTCAATAAAAACGGCCTTGAGAAACAAGCTAAGATAGTGTTCCGCCATTTTATTAATCCTCTTCTACTTGTTCGGGTTTCCAGGTTCTGAGCGTCCAGATGAAGAGACCGATCAGGATGAAGGCGCTGGGTGCCAGCAGAAACAGGCCATTCGGCACGTACCAACCGCCCTCTGTATTCAGGAGAAAAATTGTGTTGCCAAGCAGTTTTCCGGAACCGAGCAACTCACGGAAAAAGCCGACGACCAATAGTACCAGACTGTAGCCGATGCCGTTGCCAATGCCATCCAAAAAGCTGATGCCCGGGGGATTCTTAAGCGCGAACGCTTCGGCGCGGCCAAGGAGGATACAGTTGGTGATAATTAACCCCACAAAAATAGAAAGCTGCTTGCTGATATCATAAGCATACGCTTTTATGAATTGGTCGGCGACGATCACCAGCGATGCAATGATCGTCATTTCAACCAGAATACGGATGCTGCTCGGCGTGTGTGCCCGAATCATACTCACCGAAAAGCTGGAAAATCCTGTAACCAAAGTGACTGCCAGCGCCATCACCAGGGTGGTTTCCATCTTGGTCGTAACGGCAAGCGCGGAACAGACACCCAGGATCTGCAGCGCGATGGGATTGTTTTTAAAAAGCGGGTCAAACAAAACCTTGCTATACTTGCTCATCTGAGTTTCCTCTGCGCATTCTTGATAAGAACGGACCATATCCGTTCTCTCCCAGCCAATATTTCATAAGTTGATCGACGCCGCGTGTGGTTATGGTAGCGCCGGAGAGTCCGTCGACCTGATGCGATGCTTCGGGCCGGCCGGGAACGACTTTGCCTTTGATGACGGTTATAATGACATTGCCGGCATCGTCAAAAGCCAGCTTGCCATCCCAGGTTTTTCGCCAGCGCGGGTTTTCAATCTCACCGCCAAGTCCGGGTGTTTCACCATGCTCGTAAAACGTTAGTCCGCGAATCGTCTTGAGGTCGCTGCCGAGCGCCAGGAATCCGTACATGGTCGACCAGAGGCCCTTGCCATACATTGGCAGAATTATCTTGTCGATGGCATCGTCCTTCTTAACCAAATAAACCACCATGTATTTCGGTCTACGCTTGATGTGGGCAAGGTCCTGCTTGGCCGGAATGGCCTGACCATACTCCGGGTCTTCCGCCATCACTTTGATATCGAACGTCCCGATGTTGAATTTGTCGTTGAATATGTCCTCACCAACGGCTTCCCCGGTTGTGAGATCGATCATGACTGGCTCGATGTAGTCTGTATAGATTTTTTCGATCTCCTCGTTGTTGGTGTAGAGATCGCCGGCGAGCAAAATGTTCTTGACCTTGTCGAGTTTCTTGTTGCGCTCCTGAATGCCCTTGAGGCCGACCGCAGCCGTTGCGACAAAGACGGAGCAAAAGATGCAGACCCCCAGCGCGACCTTTAGAATCTTACCTATTCCTTCATCGGCCATAATTCAACAGCCTCCTTTTAATATTTCTGTTGATGAAAATTTTGTCAATAATCGGTGCAAAGAGATTTCCAAAGAGGATGGCCAGCATCATGCCTTCCGGAAAAGCCGGGTTGATGACGCGGACCAAAACCGTCAAGGCGCCGATCAAGATGCCGTAGAACCATTGACCCTGCGAGGTCATCGCCGCGCTCACCGGGTCGGTGGCCATGAACACGGCGCCGAAAGCAAACCCGCCCAGCACAAAGTGCCAGGCAGGCGTCACCTGAAACATCGGGTTGGTGGCGCTGCCGACAAAATTTAACAGCGCAGACAGGCCCACCATCCCCAGTACAACGCTCAACATGATGCGCCACGAGCCAATCCGGGTCACAATCAAAACGAAGGCGCCGATGAGACAGGCAAGTGTAGATGTCTCCCCTATCGAACCCGGGATGATCCCGATGAACGCCTCCCTCATTGTCACGGAAAGTTTCAGCACGGGGTCAGCCAGTTCTGCCAGAGGCGTGGCGCGGCTAAAGCCATCGACCGCAACCCAAACGGCGTCGCCGGAGATCTGGGCGGGATAGGCGAAGTAGAGAAAGGCGCGCGCGGTCAGCGCCGGGTTCAAAATATTCATGCCCACACCGCCAAAAATTTCTTTGCCAATGACCACTCCAAATGAAATACCAATCACGACCTGCCACCAGGGAATATCCGGGGGCAAGGTGAGCGGAAAAAGCAGGCTGGTCACGAGAAACCCTTCAGTGATTTCGTGCCGGCGAACCGTCGCAAAAACCACTTCCCAGACACCGCCCGCGGCAATGGTAATCAAATAGAGCGGGATGAAATAGAGCGCGCCGTGCACGACATTGTCCAGCACGCTGCCAGCATCGATGCCAATGCCGAGCGCAGCCAGCACGCTGCCGCGCCAGCCTTCCACCGCCGCAAGGCTGAGCTTTTGCAGCGCCAGATTGGCCTGCAGCCCGGTGTTGTACATGCCCATCGCCACAGCGGGAATCAGCGAGACGACCACAATGATCATCATGCGCTTCAAGTCGAGTGCATCACGCACGTGCGAAGCCGTTTGTGTGACTGTCCCGGGGGTATACATGAATGTGTATGTCGCTTCGTAAAGCGGGTACAGCCTTTCTAACTTACCACCTGCAACAAAATGTTTTTCCTGACTTTCCAGAAAATTTCTAAAGATTTTCACTAACCTTCCTTCTCGAGTGTTATTAGGTTTCTTCTCAACATGGGCCCGTAGTCAAGCTTGGAGGGGCAAACAAAAGTGCAAAGTGCGAGGTCCTCCTCGTCCAATTCCAGAGCCCCCAGTTTTTCGGCATCTTCCACATCGTTCATTGCTAAAGAGCGCAAGAGGAACAGAGGCATGATATCGAGCGGCATCACCCGTTCATAGTTTCCGCTTGGCACAATCGCCCGGCGGCTGCCGTTGGTCGCCGTTGTCAACCTAAGCTTTCTGTGCGGAGTCAGCTTCGATAGCACGATATTTTTGACTGAAAACAAATTGAAGCCGGGATTGAGCCAACCGAGGAATTCCTTTTGCCGGCCTTCGGGCAGAACGGAAATTTGCTGATGGAATCGGCCGAGGAACGCCCGCACGTCACTGGCCGTGTGGCCGGAGAGTACGCACCCGGATACGATGCGGTTGTCGCCATCTTTGAGCTCGCCCGCGGTGACGTCTGCCAGGGCAGCACCGATGCGTGTTTTGATCAAACGTGGATTTTTGACCGAGGATCCCGACAGCGAAACCACGCGCGCCACATCCAGCTTGCCGCTGGTGAAAAGTGAGCCAATGGCCGCCACATCCTGCGCCCCGACGTACCAGACGGTTTTGTTGCGGTTCACCGGATCCAGAAAATGAATGTGCGTACCGGGCAAACCGGCCGGATGCGGCCCGGCGAATTCTTCAACCACAAGGGAATCGATGTCCGCAACCGGGATGTTCGCGTTCGGCGATTTGCACAGATACACCTTGCCTTCTGTCAGTTTCGAGAGGACTTGCAAGCCATTCTGGAAGTGCCGCTCTTTGCCCTCCAGGATTTTCGTAACATCCGGCGCCAGGGGGTTGGTATCCATTGCTGTCACAAAAACAGAATGCGGCGTATCCTCGGGATTCGCTACTTTGCCGAAGGGACGAGAACGCAGTGCGGTCCACTGTCCTGATTCCAGCAGCAGTTCGATGACTTGCTCCCGCTT